>NZ_JBPXMD010000015.1:0-216270 GCF_051918855.1 Streptosporangium sp. H16 | reverse complement strand
CGTACGGGTGAGTCGACCCGGAAACTGGCCCGGCACGTGGAGCGCGGCACGGGGCGGATCCTGTCGGCCACCGTCCGCGGTGAGGGGGGCGGTGGTTCGTGGCGTTCACCTGCGAGCTCGACCGCGCCGACCGCGCCCCGGCCCGGCCGGGCGCCGTCGTCGTCGGGGTGAATCTCGGGGTCAAGGACCTCGCGGTGTTGTCCACCGGCGAGGTCGTCGCCAATCCCAGGCATCACCGCTCGGCGCTCAAGCGGCTGCGCCGGTTGAACAAGCAGCTCGCCCGCCGCGTCGGCCCCCGCGCCCCGGACGGTAGCAGGCGCGAGCCTTCCTCCCGCTGGGCTAAGACCAAGGCCGCGCTGGGCACGGCACACGCCCGCGTGGCCAACCAGCGGCGCGACGGCATCCACCAGCTCACCACCCGCCTGGCGGCCACTTACGGCACCGTCGTGGTCGAAGACCTCAACGTGGCCGGGATGCTCCGTAACCGTCGCCTGGCCCGCGCCGTCTCCGATGTCGGCCTGGCCGAGGTGCGGCGGCAGCTGTCTTACAAAACCGGGTGGAGCGGCGGGCGGCTCGTGGTCGCCGACCGGTGGTATCCCTCCGGTAAGACCTGTTCGGGTTGCGGCGTGGTGAAAGCCAAGCTCGCCCTGTCCGAACGCACCTACGCCTGCGCCGAGTGCGGCCTTGCCCTGGGGCGGGATCTCAATGCCGCGCTGAATCTGGCCGCGCTCGCGGCCGACGTCGCCCAGAGTTGCGGGGAGACGCGAAACGCCCGTGGAGGAGCGGTAGGACCCGGCACCCGTGCCGGGCGCGCACCGGCGAAACGGGAACCCCGGAAACGGGGAACGCTCCGGCGCAAGCCGGAAGCTGCCTGAGAGCGCGCTCACCACAGCACACTCACAAGCAACGGTGTCATCCACGAGAGGTCATGGCCCGGCGGACCGGGTTGATCACTTGGCGGGGGTGGCAAGCCGCAGGGAACCTCAGTAGTAGAGGCTCATGAGCTCGGTGGCCCAAGCCGGCTGGACGACCGGATGGCGGGGAGCGAACTCGATCAGGTACGGCTTGATGTCCAGGACGGGTGTACCTGACAGCGCGTCCAGGTCGGCGATGTGCAGGTTCAGGCCGTCCACGGCGAGGAGCCGGCAGCGGGAGACGCCGAGACGGTTGGGCCGGTACGGTCCGCGGTGGGCGAAGATCCCCACCGGGGCCGCGTCCGGATTCCCCCGCGGGGGACGGGGATCGGTGCGCACCTCGGCCGGATCGATGCGATCGAAGAGAAAGACGACCTCCAGGTGGGAGAAGTCCTCCAGGCCCTGCACCGCCGAGGTGGTGAAGGACTCGCCGTCCAGCCGGATCACGGCTCGAACGTCGTGCCAGTCGTCTTCGACCATCTCGCCGCGCCCGCCCACCACCTGGCCGACGGGTCGCACGGTCACGGTGTCCGTTGTCATGGTGGTCTCCACCTTCTAGTGGCGGCCGAGGGTGCCGCGGCGTTTGGCGAGGTGTTCGAGTCGATTGAACAGCACCACCCCGGCGGTGGTGAGGAGCAACGGCTGGACCAGCAGCCATCCCAGGCCCCAGCCGGTCGGCAGGGCGGCCAGGGAGTGGCCGCCGAGCAGGATGTCGCGCATGGCCTCGATGCCGGGCGCGACGGGAACCAGCAGCCGGCTGAGGGCGGCGATCGGATCGGGCATGGCGGCCAGGGGGACCAGGGTGCCGCCGGCGATGGCGTAGACGGCCACCGACAGCTGGGTGATGATCTCGATGCGTTTGAACACCAGGGTCAGCCCGCACAGGATCAGAGCCAGCCCGCAGGTGCCCAGCGCGATGGCGGCCAGCGGCACGATCACCTGCGCGTCGAGGGGCAGCCGCCCGCCCTGGAGGGTGATGGCGACGGCGCCGGTGGCCAGGACGGCCAGCGCGGCGGGCAGGGCCGAGATCACGGCGGCCACCTGGCGGCCGAGGATGCTCGCGGCCGAGGGCAGCGGGGTCAGGTAGGTCTGTTCCAGCACCCCGGACTGGATGTCGCCCAGGTAGCTCCAGAACACCCGGTTGACCTGCTCGTGGATGAAGGTCAGCGCCACCATGCCGAGCAGCATCGGCAGCAGCAGGTCGGGGAGCAGCTGCCCGCGTCCCATGAACAGCACGATGAGCAGGTAGAACAGCGGAAACGTGACCATTTCCAGGATGCCTTCACGCCAGCCGACGGCCAGGTTGAGCAGGCCCTTGCCGACTTCGGCGGCGAATCCGCGAGCGAAGCTCATGAGGACTCCCGCAGGGTTCGGCGGTGGTTGCGGACGAACAGCAGGCCGCTGACCGCGACCAGGGCGAAAGTGTGCAGGAGCAGCCAGGGCAGGGTGCCGCCGCTCCAGACCTCGGACAGGCTCCGGCCCCCGAACAGCGTCTGGGTGATCGCCTCGATGCCCAGCGTGGTGGGCAGGACCCTGGCGAGAACGGCCAGCCAGTCCGGATAGAAGACCAGCGGCAGGAACGAGCCGTTGAGCAGCAACACCAGTGAGGTGAACAGCGACTGCAGGGCGCCGATCATCGGGGAGACCAGGGCGAGGGCCGCCAGCAGGAAGGTGAAGGCCAGCACGTTCACCCCCAAAAGTACGGCGGGCAGGAGCGCCGCCCAGCGCGCCGGGATCGTGACCCCGGCCACCAGCATGGGGACGAGCGTGGCGACGGCGGCGACCGCCAGGCCGAACACTGAGGCGGTGACCAGCCGGCCGAGCATCGGCAGCCACGGTGGCGCCGTACTCATCTGGGCCTGAGCGAAGGTGCCGGCGCGTTTCTCCTCGATGAGGTCGGCCACCATCACCAGCGCGGCGTACTGCAGGAACCAGTAGCCGCCGATCGCGACGAGGGTCTGCGGCAGCAGATCCTGGCGCAGCTGCCCCTGGCCCAGCACGAACTGCAGGCCGAGGTACATCATGGTGCTGATCAGCAGCGTGATGACGTGGCCGATCGGGTGGGCCAGCTGCACGCGCAGCCCCTTGCCGATCTCGGCGCCCAGGACGTCAAGCATGGGACGGCTCGTTCACCAGGGCGAGGAACACGTCCTCCAGGTCGGGCTGGACCTGGGTCAGCGACTCCAGGACGGCCCCGTGCGCGCGCAGGCGTTCGACCACGTCGTACACCTCGCCGGGCTCGTTCACCCGCACGTTGATCGTGGTGACGCCCTCGCGGGTGACGGCGTCGAAGCCGGCCGGCGCGGTTCCTTCGACGCGGATCTCGTAGCGGTCGCGTTCGCGGAAGCCGGCCAGCAGCTCGTGCGTGGGCAGGTCGGCCACGAGCCGTCCCCGGCGTATGACGGCCACCCGGTCGCACAGCTCCTGGGCCACGTCCAGCTGGTGCGTGGTGATCAGAACGGTGGTGCCCAGTTCGCGGGCCAGCTCGGCGATCCATTCCTTGACGACGCGGGTGGCCTCGACGTCCAGGCCGAGCGTCGGCTCGTCCAGCAGCACGATCGGCGGGCCGGCGATCAGGGCGACGGCGATCGCGACCTTCTGCTGCATGCCGCGGGAGAAGCCGCCGACCTTGTCGCCGCGCCGTTCCCACAGCCCCAACCCGGTCAGCAGGTCCCTGGCACGGTCGGCGACCTGGGCCTTGCGTAGGCCTTTGAGCCGGCCGAAGTACATCAGGTTCTGCCAGGCCGACAGGCTCCAGTAGACGTTGCGCGAACCCTCCAGCACGGCTCCGAACTGCGCCATCGCGGCCGAACGCTGCCGGGTCACGTCGAAGCCGCCCAGCCGGACCCGGCCGGAGGTGGGGGTCAGCAATCCGGCGAGCATCTTGATGGTGGTGGTCTTGCCCGCGCCGTTGGGTCCCAGGAAGCCGAACACCGATCCGGCGGGAACGCGCAGCGACACCTCGTCGACGGCCCGCGCCTGGGCCGTGCCGTACACCTTGGTCAGCGCTTCGATATCGATCATGTCATCTCCTCGGTGGGGGAACCCCGGCCCCGGGTCGCGGGGCCGGGGCGGGCGGTCAGAGCTCGTCGAGGATCTCGATGTCCTCCGCCGTGACCTCGCGGGCCACCTCGAACGCCGCGACGGCCGCCGCGGTGCCGGGCGCCGCCTGGCGGGCCGCCCGCAGGCTGGCGGCGCTGTCCCAGCGCCAGACGCCGACCCACGTCTCGTCGTCGAGCCGGCCGAGGCGTGCCTCGGTGAGGCCGGGCTGGGCGGCCCTGATCGCGGTGACCAGGGCGGCGTGCCTGGCCCGGACCTGGTCGGTGTCGGCGGGATCGGCCTGGAAGCGCGTGACGCTGACGATCGACATGGCTAGACCTCTTCTCTAGAGTTGACTTCTAGTAACTGTATCTAGAGATAGACTCTAGCCATGAGTGATGTCAAACCGGCGAGCAAGCGGGCGCGGAGAGCGCAGGAGACGCGACAGCGCATCCTGGCGGCGGCACTGGAGTTGTTCGTGCGGGACGGATACGGCGCGACGAATCTTCAGGACGTCGCCGACCGGGCCGGGGTCGCGGTGCAGACGATCTACTTCGTCTTCGGCAACAAACGCGCCCTGCTGAAGGAGCTGGTCGACGTCACAATCGCGGGCGACGAGGAGCCCGTGGCCACGATGGACCGGCGGTGGTACACCGACGCGCTGGCCGCGGACACCGCCCACGACATGGTCCGCGCCTACGTCGCCGGCACGACCTCCATCCTGGAACGAGCCGCGCCCATCGGCAAAGTCCTGGAAGGAGCGGTCGCGAGCGACCCCGAGGTCGCCGCCCTGTGGCCGCACGAGGTCGATCCGCGCTACGTCGTCCATCGAGAGGCCGCCGAAGCACTGGTCGCCAAACCGGGCGCACGGGAACGACTGCCGGCGGAGGAAGCGGCCGATCTGCTGTTCGGCCTGCTCAGCCCCGAGCTGTACCTGCTGTTCACCCGCGAGCGGGGCTGGTCACGTGAGCGCTGGGAGCAGTGGGCCGGCCAGACCCTTCGCGCCCAGCTTTGTTCGGGCTAGGTCTGCCGGCGGGCAGCGTCGGGTTGTGGAGCGGGAGCCACTGCGCGCCGTGCTCACGGAAGGCGCGCAGGCTCGTGGCGAGCGGCTCGGCCGCGACCGCGATGCGGTCGGCGGCCGAGGCGTCCGCGTGCGGGCGGTCCAGGACGATGGGGTGATCGCCGGTGGACTGCCCCCGCCACAGCGGTCACTTCTTGTCGTAGGTGAGGATGACCGTGCCGTTCTCGAGGGTGCGGGTGCCCGTGAGCTCGAAGTGGGTGGGGGAGAAGTCGGTGGTGAACAGGGGGATCCCGGCTCCGGCGACCACCGGGTAGAGCTTGATGACGAGCTTGTCGATCTCCGGGAGCAGGGTGCCCGCCAGCCGGGCGCCGCCCGTCAGGTAGACGTCCTTGCCGTCCTCTGCCTTCAGCCGGCGGATCCTGCCGACCACGTCGGTGGAGATGATCTCAACCGCGGGGTCCGGGGTCTCTTTCATGCTTTCCGAGACCACGTACTGGCGCAGGTGGGCGTACGGGCTGGTGACCCCGATCTCCAGGGCGGGCTCGTAGGTGACGCGCCCCTGCACTCCGGCGTCGAAGTTCCGGTTGGGGCCGTGCACGCCGAGCTGCTCGCGCAGGTGCGTCGGCAGGGTGTCGGGATAGTCCTCGACGATGAAGTCGATGACGTCCTGCGTCACCGGGAAGAAGTCGGCGCTCCCGTCGGGGGCGGCGATGCGGCCGTCGATGGTCATGCCGATGTAGTAAACGAGCTTTCGCATATCTGGTCCTGTTCGCGGTCTTTATTTGGTTTCAAGCGGGATGGCGTAAAGCGGCGGCGTCCTGGAGCCGGCCGCGCCGGGCTACCGGTTGCCGCCGGGCCTGGGCAGGGGCCTGGGCCGCGGCACCGAGCGCGGTTGGGGATTCGGCTGCCGGCGACCCGGCTTGGCCTGGGGGAAGGGGCGTGAGGCCGGGCCGGCGGTCCATGACGGAGCGGCGGCGGACGGCGCGGTGAAGCCGGTCAGGGCGTTGAGCTGAACTCGCATCTCTGCGTTCCTCCCAGTTGGTGCTTTCGGCGTAGTACTCTGCCTGTAGTGGTTGAACCGTAGTACTATGATTGAAGTGGTGTCAACATCGATTCCAGGAGAGATCGCAATGCGGCAGAACCCGGCACGACGGGCGGCACTCCTCGACGCGGCCATCGAGGTCCTGGCCCGCGAGGGCGCGCGCGGGCTGACCTTCCGCGCCGTCGACGTCGAGGCGCGGGTGCCCAACGGCACGGCTTCCAACTACTTCGACAACCGCGACGATCTGCTCACCCAGGTCGGCCACCGCTTCTACGAGCGGCTGGAGCCCGACCCGGGGGTGATGGCCGCCGTCCTGGAGGGTCCGCGTGACCGCGACCGGGTCACCGAGCTCATGCACGACCTGGTGGACCGCGTCAGCCACTTCCGCTCCGGATACCTGGCACTGCTGGAGCTACGACTGGAGGCCACCCGCCGCCCGGAACTGCGCCGCCTGCTCACCGAACGCATCCGTGCCGACGTCGAGGCCAACATCAGCCACCACACCCAGGCCGGCCTGCCCGGCGACGCGACCACCGTGGTCCTGCTCTACCTGGCGCTGAACTGGCTGATCCTGGAACGGCTCACGCTGCCCGACATCTTTCCCGAGGACCAGATCCACACCCTGGTCACCGACGTGGTCGAACGCATCCTGCCCGGCCCCCGACGCGCGACGGGGTCCCGGTAGCAATAACCAGAACACGAGGTTCCTTACCCTCCAGCACAGGAACCCGTGACAGGGCGTTCTGCTGGGAGTGCTAGGCTGCTGATCGTTGGCTGTTGGATTTCCGGATGAGAGGGAGGTGAGGTTTGATGACCGCGGTGAAGACCGCTGCCGTGTGCAGCGCCCGGACATTCCTCACGTCCCGGGCCCCGGTCTGACCCACTTCTTACCCTCGCCGTGAGCCGTCCGGCTTACGAGGCAGGGTAGTGTCTGCGTCTCGTCGGGGCCCCTTCCCCAAGGTGTCTCACGTTGCCAAATCTCTTCACGGATCCATTTGACGTCGGCCTGACCCGGTACGGATGGACGGAAACACTCGACAACGCCTTCGCCGAACACCGCGAGGCCGGCCTGGTACCGGCCCGGATCGCACGGGTGGATCGTGGCCTGTGTGACGCGGTCACCGAGTCCGGCCCGGTGCGGGCCGCCCTCACGGCGCTGTACTCTCCCGACCCGCTCCTGGCGCCCTGCACCGGCGACTGGGCCGCGCTGCGGCCGGGCGCCGAGCCGCACCTGGTGGCGCTGCTGCCGCGGCACAGCGCGATCGTGCGCTCGTCGGCGTCCAGGTCCTCCCACGGACAGGTGCTCGCCGCCAACGTCGACACGGTCGTCATCGCCCTGTCCCTGGCCACGCCCCTGGACGCGGCCAAACTGGAGCGGCTGCTCGCCCTGGCCTGGGAGAGCGGGGCACAGCCGGTGATCGTCTTGACCAAGGCGGACCTAGCCCACGATCCCGAGGCCGTCCACGCCGAGGCCGAAGCGCTGGCACCCGGCGTGGACATCCTGGTCACCAGCGTCGCCACCGGTCACAACATCGACGTGCTGCCCGCGATGATGCACGGCACCACCGTGCTGCTCGGCCCCTCGGGCGCGGGCAAGTCCACCCTCGGCAACACGCTGCTCGGCGAGGAACTGCTGGCCACCGGCACGGTACGCGAGCAGGACGGCAAGGGCCGCCACACCACCGTCCGCCGCGAGCTGGTTCCCCTGCCCGGCGGCGGGGTCCTCATCGATACGCCCGGCCTGCGCGGGATCAGTCTCCATGACGCCACCGACGGCCTGGAACAGGTCTTCGCCGAGATCGAAAGCCTCGCCCGGGACTGCCGCTTCGGCGACTGCTCCCACAACACCGAACCGGGTTGCGCGGTTCAGGCCGCCATCCGGGCGGGCGAGCTGACCGAGCGCCGTCTGGGCAGCTACCGCAAGCTACAACGCGAGAACGCGTGGGCGGCCTCGCGCACCGATGCCCGGCTACGCGGCGAACGTACCAACCGGCAGAAGGCCATCACCAGCCATCTGCGCGCCACCTACAAGTTCAGGGACCAGCAGTCATGACCGACCGCATCCCATCAACGCCGCAGACCCACCCGCCGGCCGAGTGCACTCCCGGGCCGGACCATTGCCCGCAAGCAACAGCCACCGCCGCGAGCGACGCCTTTCACGACACGATCACCGACTCCGTCGTGACACACGATCACCGACTCCGTCGTGACGGCGTTCTTCGCCCTGCACCACGGCCTGCCCCGCCAGGGTCCCGGCTCCGACGCGACCACCCGCCGCCTGCTCGCCCTGGCCGGACCGCTTCCGCCGCGTCCGCGTGTGCTGCACATCGGCTGCGGGCCGGGCCGCTCCAGCTTGGTGTCGGCCGAGGAGGCCGCCGCCGAGGTCACCGCGGTCGACCTGCACCAGCCCTACACGCCGCTGTCGGAACGAACCCACGCGGCTGACCCGACCGTGGCCGGGATGCGCGAAGCGGTCGCGGCCACGCTGCAAGAGATCACCATGCGCCACGAGCACGGCACTGACTACCAGTACACCGGCTACGTCCTGCGCCCCCAGGCAAGCAAAGAAACGGACGCGAACACTCCCATGACCACTTCCTGGACCACCCGCCCCGAGACCGCCGCCGACCTTACCCAGATCCGCGAGGTCAACCTCGCGGCCTTCCCCACCTCTCACGAGGCCGACCTGGTCGAGGCGCTGCGCGCCGATCCGCAGGCGTGGATCCCCGGCCTGTCCTGGGTCACCGAGGCGCCCGACGGCTCCATCGCAGGGTTCGCGCTGCTCACCCGCTGCCACGTCGACGGCTCTCCGGCCCTCACTCTGGGCCCGTGCGCCGTGCGGCCCGAGCACCAGCGGCGCGGCGCCGGTGCCGCCGCCGTCCACGCCGCCCTCGACGCCGCCCGTGAGCAAGGCGAGAACCTCGTGCTCGTGCTCGGCCACGCCGAGTACTACCCCCGCTTCGGCTTCGTCCCGGCCTCCAGCCACTTCATCCGGCCGCCCTTCGACGTCGAGGACAAGTACATGATGGCGCTCGTCTTCGACCCCTCCCGGCCTGTGCCAACCGGCACCATCCGCTACCCGGCGGCGTTCGGAGTCTGACCCAGGCCCTCCGGGACGAGACCACGGCCATCCAGAGGTTCGGCGCTCTCGGCAACTCCTGGCCTACAGCTGCTCTGTCCTTGTGACGCACCTACCCGGCTGGCCTCCGAGGCGGGCGGCCTGCCAACGATGGAAACCCGATCGCTGGCAGGCCGCCCGCCACTCGGCCTCGAGGGCGCGCACCGACCGCGAGCAGCGTGTTCTACTAACAGCGGTCGGCCGGTTCTGGGCGGAGGCGCTCGGCTGGAGTGTCTCCAGCGAGGAACCCGGCGTGACCAACGTCGAGCCTGAGGGCTTCGTCTATCCCGACCCCGTCGCCGTCTGCGTCGACGTCCTTTCCGTCCCGGAGGGCAACGAGTTCTGCGTCCTCACCCCGCGCTGACGCCGATCCTTGCCGACCCTCACCCTGGACACCGGCGACGGCCGGTGCGAGGAAGAGGAAGGAGAAGGGGCTTCCCCATCGCGGCAGGGACCACTCGCCGGAAAACCGTTTGAGCCTTCCGCCCGCGTTGCCGTAAGTTGCCTGCGACCGCGTCGCAGTGAGGACAGAGGAAAAACCGCGTGACCCCGCCTGCTCTTTAGACCTGACACCTTCTTTCGCTCACCTTCAAGCCGGCCCTTTTGCCGGCTCTACCGGGCTGCCCGTGCGCGCCCGGTCATACAGCGTTTGAGGCCGCGCGCAATCGGCCTCGTGTCAGGTCTAGAGAGATCATGTCTTCACAACCTCATATCGTGCTGCCCTGGGTCGTTCGCCGGACCAGGCTGCCTCTGCTGTCGTTGCGGTGCGTGGACTGCCGATCGGAGTCGGCCACCACCGGCGAGGGCAGGTTCCGCGTCAACGCCAACGGCAACCTGCTGGACGTGTGGCTGCTGGTCCGCTGCGTGTCCTGCGATCGGACGAGCAAGCTCACCGTGCACGAGCGAGCACCGGTCAGATCCTTCGATCCGGCCGAGCTCGACGGCTATCACGCCAACGATCCGGAGCTGGTGGCGTCCAGGCTGCTGGATCCGCTGCTCGCCCGGCGCAACCGCTTCACCCTGGACTGGAAGGGGGCCTGGCGGCTGGACACCCCGCCGGTATGGCTCGACGAGGCGTGGCCGGTCCAGATGGAGGTCGTCTTCGAGGATCCGGTCCCGGTGCGCCCGGACTGGCTCATCGCACGCGGGCTCGGCTTCAGCAGGAACGAGGTGCGGCGCCGGATCAAGTGCGACACTTCGTTGCGCCGTCCGACGAGCACCGGGTTCACCTTCACCGTGATGGCCGGGGACTAGCGGGGGCGCAGCCGCGGCGCGCGTTCCTCGAGCGTCCGTGCGCGACACGCCTCGTCCGGCGGCGGCTCCGGCGGCAGGGAGTCGCCCAGGGCGGCCACGGTGTGCGCGGAGCGGGCCGGCGTGGCCCGCTCCGCCGCGGCCTTCATCACCGGTTCCACGACGGCACCGCAGGCGGCCGCTCATGCACGTGATATCGGACCATGTATCACGTGCATGAGCGGTAGCCGATCATGGCGGAGCAGGCGATCCGGCCCCGAAGCCGGTGCGCGGCTGAGCGGAGCAAGGACGTCACGCGGTGCCCGCGAGGCGCGGTGGAAAGGGCACGATGTGTGGCGGGTCAGCCTTCCACGCCGGTCTCCTCGTGCGGGGTACCGACGGGTTTGGACTCCGGGGAGCCACGCTGGCGCAGATAGACCGAGAACACGACCATCGACAGGACGGCCAGGAACTCCGACTGCCAGTTCTGCAGGGTCCGGTTCCAGAAGTCGGCCGACAAGACGTACTCCCCCCAGCCGAGGGGGTCCTGCAGCTGAGCGAGCTGCCGGGCGTTGTAGGCGGCCGTGCCCGCCACCGACTGCGCCAGCCACGACAACACGAAGATCAACCCCATGAGCAGGCCGAGGGAGCGGCCATACAGGGCCTGGCGCAATCCGCCCGCCCCGGCCCAGGCCGGGCTGTCCGCGTCCGCGTGCCGGCCGGTCTTCTGCTCGGCGTCGCTTTCCTCTCCCTGCCTGCCCGGCTTCTTCGACTCGGGCGAGCCACGCTGCACCAGCCAGACCGTGGCCAGGATGAACAGCAGGAACTGCAAGTACTCCGACTGCCAGTTCTCCGCCAGGTCGACGGCGAAGTCGGAGGAGGTGACGTACGCCGGCCACGGCAGTGCCGTCCCGTCCTCGGCGAGCCGGTCGGCGTTGGCGGCGGCGTTACCGGCGAAGGACTGGCCGACCAGGGCCAGGCGACAGGCCTCGGCCCGCTGGGCCAAGGCCAAGGCCGCGCTGGGCACGGCACACGCGCGGGTGGCCAACCAGCGGCGCGACGGCATCCACCAGCTCACCACCCGTCTGGCGGCCACCTGGGGCACGGTCGTGGTCGAAGACCTCAACGTGGCCGGGATGGTCCGTAACCGTCGCCTGGCCCGCGCCATCGCCGATGTCGGCCTGGCCGAGGTGCGGCGGCAGCTGTCTTACAAAACCGGGTGGAGCGGCGGACGGCTCGTGGTCGCCGACCGGTGGTATCCCTCCAGTAAGACCTGTTCGGGTTGCGGCACGGTGAAAGCCAAGCTCGCCCTGTCCGAACGCACCTACGCCTGCGCCGAGTGCGGCCTTGCCCTGGGGCGGGATCTCAATGCCGCGCTGAATCTGGCCGCGCTCGCGGCCGACGTCGCCCAGAGTTGCGGGGAGACGCGAAACGCCCGTGGAGGAGCGGTAGGACCCGGCACCCGTGCCGGGCGCGCACCGGCGAAACGGGAACCCCGGAAACGGGGAACGCTCCGGCGCAAGCCGGAAGCTGCCTGAGAGCGCGCTCACCACAGCACACTCACAAGCAACGGAAAAGGGATACGTGCGCTGACTCGCGCCCCTCGTTCTGGTCCGTTGCCGAACCATCACCGGTCGCGCCGCCGAACGCGCCTGCAGCGCGGCGCAGGCCGCACGCGGTTACTCCTGCTGAGGTGGCTCGCCGATCGGCCTCAGGGGCGGATCGCGCCGCGGCCCGCGAACGCTTCCTGACGCCCCGTTCTCGCCACGTTCACCGCTGATGATCGAAGCAAGCCGGCGTTCTCCTCCCGAACGTCTCCCCAGATGTCCGAGCACATCGTGGTGTCAAGCGATGGCTGCCAGGCGGACCCGACGGCGGCCCCACGCCGCCAGGACCGGAGCCGGCCCGGCAGATGTCAAGTGTACTTGACATCGCTGCGGGTGCCTTCTATCGTGTCAAGTGTACTTGACTTCCAGTCTCAGGGAGGCAGCTCGTGCAAGCACACGACGAGACCGAGGCCTATCAGGAATCGATCAAGACAGCCGTTCGACTCGCGCTCTGGACACTCGCCTGGGTGGCGACCCTTGCCTTGGCCAGATTCGGTCCCGGCCTCTTGTGGGATTCGCAGCAACCGGTGGCGAACTGGGCCGCGGTTGCCGCCAATCTTGTCGTCGGCATCGGATGGATCGTCGCCTTCGCGCGCTTTCTCCGAGGACAAGATGAGTTGCAGCGGAAGATCGTTCAGGATGCGCTGGCGGTCACCCTCGGAGTGGGGTGGGTCGGCGGATTCGCCTACGTCGTCGCGGACGCCGCCGACCTCATCGCCTACGACGTCGATGTCGCACTCTTCCCCGTGCTCCTGGGAGTCGTCTACGTGATCACCTTCGTCGTCGGCAAGATCAGATATCGATGAAGAACCGCATCAAGGACCTCCGGAGCGAACGCGCCTGGACGCAGGCCGACCTGGCTCAGCGTGTCGGCGTGTCAAGACAGACGATCAACGCGATCGAAACAGATAAGTTCGACCCGAGCCTTCCGGTCGCCTTCCGTCTCGCCAAGCTGTTCAACCTGAAGATCGAAGAGCTCTTTCTCGACGATCAATGAAGAGCCTCAGGTGCAGCCGCTGCGCGAATCCCGGCGGCGTCGCAGTAGCCACCCAGCGGTGGTGGGCGGCGTCGTAGGACAAGTTCCGTTCTGCCGGACACGGCGGTCGACCCGACCTCCGCCAAGCCGTCGGCGAACCGGTCGCGCCCAGGAGAGCCTGGCCCTGGGCGCGACCGACCCTCGTCAGTCGACGTACCAGGCGCCGCACTTGCTCACACCGTCCATGCGGGCACAGGCGCGGGCCGCCCAGATGTGGTTGAGAACGGACTGCGTCCGCGATCCGCTGAACGGGCCGCACTGCTTCCAGCCCTGCGACTCGGCGTCGGCGTTGCTGACAGGCCCCTTGAAGTCGTTGAACGCGCGGAAGCTGCGGTCGACCCACACCTGGTCGCCCGACTTGCGTCCAGACTTGATCTCCGCTCGGCTGTAGAGGTCCAGCGCGCTCTCGTTCTGCAACTCGACCACCCGGCCGGCGTAGTTGAAGGACGCTCCGTATCCCACTCGCTGGAACACCCCGATGACGGCAGTGCCGTCACACTCGTCGGGCGTGGCCTGTGCCGGTGCCGATGCAAGCACAACGGTGGTCGCGCTGACCATGACCGTGACCAGCGACAGGACGACACCGCGCATCTTCATGTGCTTCATGACAGGTTCTCCCTTTGCGAGCTTCGCCGCCCCGAGCGGAGCATCAGCGTGTGTGGACGGGCAGGGTTCGACATCGCTCATCCAAGATCAGAGGTCGGGAGCTCGGCAATCTATAAGGTTCAAGGGAGCCGCAGCCGGTCATCACCAGGGCGTCCGGCGGCACCGGGCCGGCGCGGGCGCTTGGCGCTCCCGTCAACGTCACGAGCAACGCCGTGGTCCCCAGCGCAGTGACCCCCGCCCGCGATCCCCGCCACAGCAGGGATCAACGACCCAGGCAAACGGGAGAAATAGGTACAGAACAACTGAAACAACCATGTCTCACCAAGCTTGACAGGTTCCGCTTTGCCATTGGTTTCGGCCCATCATCGGCAGTGAAGACTGATCAGCCGTTAACGATGCAGTACCTGCCCCACTCTTTGGGTGATGGACCGGTTGCCTCGAAGCCCCAACCTCTATCGACTTTCCCGCCTTTAAGGAAACGTCAGGTGAAAAAAGGCCGAGGAAGGGAGGTGACCGGTGTGCTGGTCGTTGTGATCGATCCCGAGATGGTGGCTGCTCTGGTCACGTTCGTGGTCATGGGCGGGGAGGTGCTGCGGGAAGTCCGGCGGAGACGCGAGCGAAAAGCCGCTGCCGAACACGCCCAACAAGAAATGATCATGGAGGTCGTGCGTCTGGCCCGTGCCGGTGATGCGCGATCAGCGTGCTCGACCTGGCACCACCAGGACGGCATGACATCGGCGACCGCGGACACGCCCTCGTGAGCGCGCCGATACCGAAACCCGCCCGCCCATCCGCCAGACCCGTGGCGCTACAGGCGTGTCCGGTCGACGAAGGCCTGTCGGCGTTCTTCCTGCAACAGCGCCGGTCGCTGCGCCGCTATCTCCTCGCTCAGGGCTGCGCCGACAGCGACTGCGACGACATCGTCCAGGACGCCTTCCTGATCGTGCGCAGACGCTGGGCGACCATCTCCTACTACGACGACCCCAAGGCCTACCTGTACAAGGTGGCGATCCGGCTGTGGCACCGACATGCCGCCCGCAACCACCGAGGCGGGTACCGCGACGACCACGAGGACTACCTCGCGGCGCTGGCCGATCCCGTCGATGCCGTTGCCGGAGTGGAGTTGACCGGCATGCTGATCGACTGGTTTCGGCGGCTGCCCGATCGACAGCGCGACGTGGCCGGCTTACGCCTCATCGCCGATCTGTCGGAAGTGCAGGCCGCCGAGATCCTGGGCGTCAGCGTAGGCACCGTCAAGTCACAGCTCAACGCGGCCAGAAAGACGCTCAGGCGACTCAAAGACCGTGACGAGCACACCGGTTGCGACCAGCCGGAGTAGAGGGGAGATCTCCTATGAGCATTGACGAGCTGGTCCGGCACATGGCTACAGGTGGCACCGGCGAAGACGACCGCGACGACGAGGCGGCCCGGGTCCGGTTCACCGTCGCCGCTCGGCACGCCGACACCGATCCGGGAGCGGCGACGCGGATCGACCGGCTGGCCGAGACCGTCGACGCGGAGCTGTCCGCCTATGACCAGGGCTTGGCCGCGCTGGATCACGGGGACGCCGGAGCTGCCCAGACCTTCTTGCTGCGGGCGATCCCCACAGGTGCCGAGAACACCGCCGCCCTCGTGGCCCGCCTACTGGCCAGGCGGCTCGATGATTCCATCGAGCCGGATCTTCACCAGGCCGTGGCCGACCTCCGAGCCGAGCGCCTCATCGTCAACGCCGCCTACCGGCGGCAGGCCACCGCTGCCGCGCGGCTGTGGAACCGCTCGTCGCCGTCTCACGAGGCCACGGGCAACGCCGAAGCCGGCGTCGAGGACCTGGCCGAGGTGTTGCTGGCCGCGATGGAGGTCAAGGACCCTCATACTCTTCACCACAGTCAACGCATCGGTGAGGTTGCGGCACTGATCGGCCGGCAGGCCGGCCTGTCCGACGATCACCTGGCGGCCGCTCGCCTGGGCGGGCTCCTTCACGACATCGGCAAACTCGCCGTCCCCATCACCGTGCTGCGCAAGGCCGGGCCACTGACCGAACAGGAGTTTCAGCTTATCCAGGCACACGTCACCCACGGCGTGAGCATCGTCGGCCAGGTACCGCAGCTGCTGCGCGACGTCCGTGAGACAAGCGCGGCCAGGACTCTCCTCGGCCACGCCCTCGATGGGATCTTGTACCACCACGAGCGCTTCGACGGCCGCGGCTATCTCCACGGACTGGCGGGCCACGACATTCCCGAGATCGCCCGCCTCATCGCCGTGGCCGACGCCTTCGATGCGATGACGACCGCTCGCTGCTACCGCCCTGCGCTGCCCATCGAGAAGGTGGTGGCCGAGCTGAACCGCCATGCCGGCAAGATCTTCGACCCCGCCATGGTCGAGGCTTTCCTGGTCGTCCTGGACGAGAAGGGGGAGCAGATCAACCATCTCGTTCATCTGGATCGGGCTGATCCCGTCGAACACGGAGAGCAGGGGCCGAGCACGCCCGCCGACATCCTGCAGATCATCGAGCGCCGATGAGAGAACGCCCAACGCCTCATTCGCCACCATTTCGAGATGACGTCCCTGCCCGAGAACGAATCAGGGACGCCATCGAATGTTCCTCACTTCATGGCCATGCGATCGGGAAGCGGCACCGTTCGCGGACGGGCTGGGCACCGGTCGGTGATCGAGGAGCCCGGAGATCGAAGCGATCCGGGTTCGGTGGAGCCTCTGGTCTGCCCCGGGTCCTGTGGAGGCGCCGGTCCTGGCCCCACCGTTCTGGCGATCTTCGGGTTCCGGCCCGTGACCCGCCGCGGTGGGTCCGTGGTCACCGGTCCCTCTCCACCCACCTGGAGTGCTGTCTCCTCGCCCAGGCCGGTTCCACGTACCCGGTGCGCATCCCCCGCCGTGCTTGCGGATCCCGGTACGCCATCCGGATGTGCCCGAGCACCACGAGGGCGATGGCCAGGGCCGTCACGTCGTGCACGAAGATGACGCTCGTCCGGGAGATCACCGGCAGGAGTCCGCCGAACCACATCAGCAGGCCGGTGAACATCATGATCGGTACGGTTCCGGCCATCCACCCCGCGTAGATCTTCTGCCCGGCGTTGAACTTGCCGGCGGGCCGCCGGTCAGGCGAGGTCCAGCCCTTGCGGACCGCGTGCAGCCACTCCTTGTCGTACCGCGCCAGCCGGTTCAGCCTGTGAAGGTCGGCGCGGAACGCCGAGGAGGCGAGGCCGAGCAGGAACGGCGCCGGCAGCAGGATCCCCGACCACTCGTGGATGACGACCACCAGGTGGCGGCGGCCGACCAGCTGGGCCAGCGGCGAGAAGTACAGGCAGGCCGCCGCCCCCGCGCACAGCAGCATGAGCCCGGCCGTGGCACGGTGGACCAGTCGCTCGGCGCGGGTGAACCGCAGTATGCGCCCGGAGCGCTCAGGCGGAGCGGTCGGCTCCGTCGAGCCAACCGTCGACGTCATAGCCGTACTCCTCCCAGTAGCCAGGAATGACCTTGTCGGTCACGGAGATGCCGGAGAGCCATTTGGCTGATTTGTAGAAGTACATCGGCGCCGCGTACAGCCGGACGGGCCCGCCTTGAGGGTGCGAGAGCGGCTTGTCCTGCATCTTCAGGGCCACCAGCATGTCGGAACGGCGCGCCTGCGCGAGCGTGAGGCTTTCGCTGTACACGCCGTCGAAGCAGGTGAAGCGGACTGCCTTGGCCTCCGGTCGCACGCCGGCCGCGTCGAGGAGGTGCGAGAGCAGCACCCCTTCGAAGGGCGTGTTCGGGACCCGCCAGCCGTCGGTGCACTCCACGTCACCGACGACCCGGGTCTGCGGCAACGCGCGCAGGGCGTCCAATGTGTACGTCGCGGGGCGGTCGACGAGGCCGTCGATCGTCAGCCGGTAGTTCGTCCGGTCCTTTGTCGGTACCGAGCCCGCGACGCTGAAGTAGCGGAAGCCGCTCGGATTGGGCAGGAGCCCGGTCAGCCCGCTGGGGTCGTTCTGGGAGACGGCTCCCAGGGCCTTCTCCCAGCCGCCCTGCAGGTAGGGCGCGGCCACAAGGCCGGCGGCGCCGGCGGCGAGCATCGAGAACATCACCCGCCGCGCGATGGGAGGGCCGCTTTCTGCTTCGTCTCGTGAATCGGTCACCCCGCCATTCGAGCAGCCGCGACGGTGATGAGCCAACGGCGACGGGGAGCCGTAAGACTTCCGTCAGGCTTGCTCGGATGCCGGCGTTCTTGCGGGCGGGACGGTGTCAGCGGCCCGATCATCTCCCGTGGCGGGCCACCGCCGTGCGGCACGCCAGCCCTCCCCGCGCGTTACCGGTTTGACAGGTGACGGGCGGTGCTGCCAGCATCGTCACCAGCCGAACAGGTGACGCCAGTGGGCGTGCCCGCTCGGACGACCGATCACCCCAGGAAGGAAGAACACCATGGCTGCCAGCTACACCGCGGTCGTCACCGTGACGGGAGAGGGCCGCAACGGGGGCCGCGTCACGGCCGACGACGGCCTGCTCGACACCACCCTCGCCATCCCCAAGGAGCTGGGCGGGGCCGGGGGAGCCACCAACCCCGAGCAGCTGTTCGCCGCCGGCTGGGCCGCCTGCTTCCTCGGCGCGGTCAGGAGGGCGGCGGCCCAGCGCAAGGTGAGGCTGACCAGCACGAGCGTCACGGCCGAGGTGACCCTGAACCACAGCCAGGACGACGAGTTCGGCCTCGGCGCCGTCCTCACCCTCGAACTCGGCGGCGTGGACGCCAGGACCGCCGACGAGCTCGGCGCGGCCGCCCACCAGCTCTGTCCCTATTCCAAGGCCACCCGGGGCAACATCCCGGTCACCATCCGGGCGACCGCCGCCGCCTGACGTCCCGCCGCGTCGGCGGCGCCGGGCGCTCCGCAGCGAAGGAGTAGCGAAGGAGTACCGTGTCGCACATTCTGAATCTCGCAAGGGCCCTGTCGGTGGTCCTGCTCGCGTTGGCCGTCGCCATCGCCTGCTTCGCCCAGGTGTTCTGAACCCGGCGGCGCGAACGGGGAACGCGAGGGCCGCCGAGCCGGATCGGCCGCGGCCCTCGCGTCCCGCCTCACGGCGTTCGGCGTCCTTGGGGCCGCCCGCCGCGTCAGGCAGGCGCGATGAGTTCCGCGGCCCGCTCCGCGATGCCGTACACGGTCGCGTTGGTGTTCCCCGACACGATCGACGGCATCACCGACGCGTCGGCCACGCGCAGGCCCTCGATGCCGTGTACCCGCAGTTCCTCGTCCACCACCGCGCCCTCGTCCCGGCCGATCGCGCAGGTGCCGGCCGGGTGGAAGTACGAGGCCAGGCCCGCGCGCAGGTAGGCCCGCAGGGCCCTGGTGTCCCGCACGTCCGCGCCGGGCAGCACCTCGCCGCCGCGCCAGCCGTCCAGCGCCCGCGCCCGGCCGATCTCCCTGGCGGCCTCCAGGCCCGCGACCATCGTGGTCAGGTCGCGCGCGTCGGAGTAGTAGCGGGGGTCGATGACGGGCGGGGACGCGGGGGAGGCGGACGCCAGGCGTACGGTGCCGCGGCTGTGCGGGCGCATCAGGGACACGCGGATGGTGTAGCCCCGCTGCGGGCCGCCGAGCGCGGGGGAGTGGCTCGGGACGTCCACGAAGATGATCTGCAGGTCGGGACCGGTCCGCGCGTCCGGACCGCGCAACAGGCCGAGCGCCTCCCCGTGGTTGTTCCTGGGCGTGGGGATGGGGCGGGCGGGCGCGTACACCAGACCGGCCATGACGTGGTCCTGCAGGTTCGACCCGACCCCCGGCAGGTCGTGCACGACCTCGACGCCCGCCTCCCGAAGGTGCCGGTGCGGCCCGACGCCGGACAGCATCAGCAGGTGCGGTGTCCCGATGGCGCCGGCCGCGAGCACCACCTCCCTGGTGGCCCGTACGGTGACCTGCTCGCCGCCGACGGTGCAGACCACGCCCACGCACCGGCCGCGTCCGATCAGGACGCGGCGGACCGGGGCGTCCGTCATGACGCGCAGGCTGCCGCGCCCGGAGGCCGGAGCCAGGTACGCGTCGGCGGCGCTCTGCCGCCTGCCGTCGACGATGTTCAGATCCGGCCATCCGAAGCCCTCCTCCACGCCCGAGGAGATGTCGGCGGCCCTGCGGTGCCCGGCCTCCACGGCCGCCTCCACGCAGGCTTCGAGCACGGGGTTCGGCTCCGCGGCGGGGGCGACGGTCAGCGGGCCGCGCCGGCCTCGCCACCTGGTGCCGCGCCCCGGCGCCCGTTCGCTCCGCTTGAGGTAGGGGAGGAGGTCGTCGAAGCTCCATCCCTTCGCCGCCCAGGCGTCATAGCCGGAGCGGTGCCCTCGGGTGAAGACCATGGCGTTGATGGCCGACGAGCCCCCGAGCCCGCGGCCCCTGGCCAGCGGGATCGACGTCCCGGTCGACGCCTGGTCGGTGGTGCGCTCCCCCCAGTTGCGCGACGTCCCGAGCAGGCGCGGCCACGCGGGCGGGTCGGAGACGAACTCGGACGGGCCGGTGCCGCCCGCCTCCAGCAGCACCACGCGCGCGCCGGCGTCCTCGGACAGCCGGGCCGCCAGCACGCTGCCCGCGGTGCCCGCCCCCACGACTACGTAGTCGTACTCCACCACGCCCCCTGATTCGTCACCGGTTCAAATGGTGACGACCATTGCACGACTGGAAGTCACCTGTCAAACTGGTGATGTGAATCATGTCTTTCTGTGCGGCAACCCCGCGCTCGACTTCGCCTGCACGGTCCGCGCGCGCCGCACCGCGCACGTGGAGACGCTCGACGCTCCCGACCGGCTCGACGCCTGGTACGTGGAGTCCGGCGTCGTCGACGTCGTCTCCTCCTGCACGGAAGCGGATCTGGTCCGGGCGGTGGCGCTGCGGGAGGCCGTCTACGGGCTGGTCACCTCCCGGCTGGCCGGTGACGGATACGACGACCGGGCGCTCGCCCTGGTGAACGAGACGGCTCGCACGCCCCCGGCGACGCCCCAGCTCACGGCCGAGGGGCGGTGGGTCGAGGCGACCCCGGCGCAGGCGCTGTCCACCGTGGCCCGGCACGCCATCGAGCTGCTCAGCGGGCCGGAGATGCCACTGATGAAGGAGTGCGCCAACCCCGAGTGCACCAAGATTTTCATCGATCGGTCGCGCGGCGGGCGCCGGGAGTGGTGCGGCATGGAGTCCTGCGGCAACAAGATCAAGGCGGCGGCCTACCGGGCGCGCAAGAAGGAGGTGCGGGCGGCAGGCGCGCGCTGACCGCGACCGACCCCCTGGGTGGCGCTCCGCGACCGCCGCACCGGACGGCGGTTCGCCTCAGGTGATCGTGATGGCAGTCGGGGCGAGCGGGGCCAGCTGCCGGCTGAGCCTCAGGACGGCCTTGGCCGTTCGCGGGTCGGTGGCGGGGGCGAAGGGGCGGACGGGACGGGCCCTGGGCCCGATGACCAGGCCGGTCCGCCCGTCGAGCGAGGCGTCGGCCGCGGCGAGGATCGACGACCGTGCCGCCACCGCCGCGGAGCCGGACGTGGCGTATTCGAAGGTTCGCCGGAGCAGCGGCCAGAGCAGTCGCAGTCCCGGCGAGACGATTCTGGACGACAGCATGGTGCCGTTGGTCATGTCGGTGGCCGCCCCGCCCGGATCGGCCGCGAAGACCGAGACGCCCGTGCCTCGCAGCCGCTCCGCGAGATCCAGCGTGTAGGCGAGGTTGGCGAGCTTCGCCCGGCCGTACCAGTGGAAGCCGTAGTAGCCGCCCGGCGGCTCGACGGCGTCGAAGGAGCGTTTGGCGACCCGGATCGAACCTGAGGTGACGCTCACGATCCGGCCTGGTCCTGCGGCCTGGAGCGGTTCCAGCAGCAGTTCGGTCAGCAGGTACGGGGAAAGGTGGTTCACGGCGAACGACGCCTCGATCCCGTCCGCCGTCTGCTGCCGGTCCGCGAACATCGCCCCGACGTTGTTGACCAGGACGTTCAACGGTCCTTCCCCGGCGAGGCGGGTCGCGAGCGCTCGTACGGCATCGAGCGACGCGAGGTCCGCGGCGATGAACCTCGCCCCCGGGCCGGTCGTGACCGCGTCGATTCGTTCGACCGCGCGGGCGCCCCGCACGGCGTTGCGACCCACCACGGTCACCGCGTGACCGATCGCCGCCAGCCCCATCGCGGTCTCCAGGCCGATTCCCCCGGTCCCCGCCGTCACCACAGCCCGTTTGTCCATGTTCTCGCCCTTCGCCGGCCATCCATTAACGGATAGCTATCCGCTTTCTGGCTCGTACCGTAGCATAAACGGATGGGTATCCGATTAGAAGGGCGGAATGCGGCAGCGAACCTACGAGCCGGAAACATCAGACCGTCGTCAACGCGGAGGGCGCAGACCCTCGAGGAGAACGTCGAGGTAGAGCTCCGCGTGCCTGGCGTCGTCACCGGAGCGGACCGCGTGCTCGACGCCGCAGAGCAGGCGGCGGATGTCGTCCGCCTCGATGCCATGGCGAACGGCCCCCGCGAGGCGAGCGCGGTCGAGCAGTTCGGCGACGGCGCGGTCGAGCTCGGCCTTCATCGCCGAGGTCCGTGCGTCGGCGTCGCTGGCGGATCCGAGCACCGCCGCGAACCCGGCGTCGTCCAGCGCGCGTCCGAGAGCGAAGCGCAGGAGGCGGTGCAGGCCCGCGAGCGGATCCTCGTCGGCCGCCGCGGCCTGCGCCTCACGGACCAGCTGCTGAAAGCTCTCCGCCAGCAGTGCTTCCAGCAACGCGTGCCTGTTGGGGAAATGCCGGTACACGGTCCCGACGCCCACTCCCGCGAGCCGGGCGATGGTGTTCAGCATGAGCGAGTCGTCACCCGCGGCCAGCTGCTCCCTGGCGACCTGCAACACCCGTGCGCGGTTGCGCGCGGCGTCCGCGCGCAACGCCGTCCCCCGCTCGACATTGGGTGTCACGGGCCCAGCCTAGGCCAAACTCGCCGAGCGTCGCCCGGCCGGCCGCCGCGCCGCGGGTGCCGCGGGTGCCGCGGTTCCACAAGGCCGGGCCGGGTCACCGCGCCCGCCGGGAGCGGGCCGTGGTGTTGTGGCGGGCGAGGGCGCCGGCGAGGTCGCCGAGGTGCCGGGAGACCGGCCCCAGGGTGAGCAGGCCGCTGCCCGCCCCGGCCAGCTCCGCCGCGGCAGGGGTGAGCTCCTCGCGCGCGCGTTCCATCGTCTCCCGGTCGCCGACGGCGATCGCGGCCCGCGCGACGAGGCACCACAGGGCCTCGGACATCAGGTCGCGGGGCGGGTCGGGGACATCGCGCAGCGCCTCGGCGGCCTCGGCGGGACGGCCCCTGGACAGCAGCACCAGGGGACGGGCCCATGGCTCGTAGGGGCCCCAGTCGGTGATCTCGTCGGTGTGCTCGCCGGTGTTATCGTCGGTGGGGGCGGGCGACGCGTGCCGCAGGCGCAGGCACAGCAGCGCGAGCGGCAGCAGGCCGCCCTCCAGGCCGGGCATGCCGGCGCCGTCCAGTCGCGCGGCGGCGTCCCGGTAGGCCGCCTCGATCTCGGCCTCGGGTGCCCGCTCGGC
Source organism: Streptosporangium sp. H16 (assembly GCF_051918855.1). Lineage (NCBI taxonomy): Bacteria > Bacillati > Actinomycetota > Actinomycetes > Streptosporangiales > Streptosporangiaceae > Streptosporangium > Streptosporangium sp. H16. Next base: position 193,153 of record NZ_JBPXMD010000015.1, on the reverse strand, counting down.
TGCGGCGAGCCGCAGTGCCCGATACCACTGGGTGAACACGCCCACCAGCGGCCGCTCGTGGCGCTCGGCCAGCCGGTCCGCGGCGGCCGCGTGCCGGTCGGCCTCGGTGAAGTCGGCGAGCGCGCCACGGGCCTGGACGCGGATGAGATGCCCGAGGATCCGGAAGGCCACCAGGTCGTGCCGGGTGGACAGGGCGATCAGCTCGGCGCCGATCTCGTCCCTGCGCGGAGCCAGGCCCGCGCGGTGGAAGGTCTGCATGAACACGCCGTTGAGGGCGAACGCCAGCAGCGCGGGATCGTCCAGGCGGCGGGCGATCTCCTCGGCCTCGCGGGCGGCCTGGGGCCCGCGCGCCGAGCGGGTGCCGCGCGACTCCACGGCGATCGTGGCCAGCAGGCCGGCCCGCGCCGCCTCGTGCGCGCCGGGCGGGATGCCGGCCAGGGCGCGTTCGGCCGCCGCCACGACACGCGCCGCCTGTTCGGGGTCGTCAGAACGGGTCCAGATCGCCGGGACGTCGTAGGCGCCGATCACCCGGGCGGTCAGTTCCACGTCGTCCAGTTCCTCGGCGGCGGCGATGGCCGCCAGGCGGTGCCGGCGAGCCGCCTCCAGCCCGGCGCCTCCGGTCACCGCGAGGCTGCGCAGCAGGCCCACCGCCGACTCCAGCCGGGCCCGGGGACCGGAGGTCACGGTGCGGTCGTAGACGGCGGCGGTCTGCGCCCACACCCGGGCCGCCGCCCCGCCAGGGCCGGACGCGAGATCGAGGTGGCCGGCGTGGTGGAGAATGTCGGTCTCCAGGCGGCGCAGGGGCGGGCCCGGATCCACCCCCAGCTGCTGGACCAGCGTCGTTCGTGCCCGGCGCAGCACGGCGAGCGCGTCGCCCTGGCGGCCGGCGCGGTACAGCGCGAGCGCCAGCAGCCGCCAGGCGTCCTCGCGCCAGGGGTGCTCGGTCACGTGCGCGTCAAGGTCCGGCACCGCCTCGGCGGCCAGGCCGAGGGCCAGCCGGATCTCGGCCTGGCGCTCGACGGCCTGCAGCCGCACCTCGACCAGGCGGGCGCGTTCCGTGCGGGCCCAGGTCCGGTCGGCGAACTCGGCGTAGGCGGGCCCGCGCCACCACCCCAGCGCCTCGGCCAGCCGGGCGAGCCCGTCCTGGGGCGGCAGCGTCGCGGCGGCCGACACCGCGCGTTCGAAGCGCCAGGCGTCCACCGCGCCCGGCTCGGCGCGCAGCGCGTACCCCGGCCCCTCGGTGACCAGCAGCCGGGCCGGGGTCCGGGGCGGGCGCCCGGGTTCCAGCGCGCGGCGCAGTGCGGCCACGAAGGTGCGCACCGCGCCCACCGCGCCGGGCGGCGGATCGTCCCACAGGTCCTCGACCAGGCCGGTGATCGGGACGACGCGACGGCGGGCGATGATCAGCCGGGCCAGCACCTCGCGGTGCCGGGGCCCCTTGAGGGCGATCACGCCTGCGGTACCGTCCCAGGCCGTCACCGGCCCCAGCACCCCGAACGTGACCCGCACCCCTTGACCCGTCCCTTCCCGGGGCATCCCCCCTGGCCACGGTAGCGCGCTGACCGGATGCTCATTCACGCCCGGCAGGCTGAAGGCGTCCAACCACCTATGGAAAAGAGCGCGACCATGGCGCCTGTCATCACCGGATTCGACTACCGGCGCGTCCCCGTCGCCGACGGCGTGTCCCTGAACGCGGCCGTCGGGGGGACGGGCACTCCGATCGTGCTGCTGCACGGTTTCCCCCAGACCCACCTGATGTGGCGGCACGTCGCCGCCGACCTGGCGGCCGACCACACCGTGATCTGCCCCGACCTGCGCGGCTACGGAGCCAGCGACAAACCGGCCGAGACCGACGGCACCGCCTACGCCAAGCGGACCATGGCCGCCGACATCGTCGCCCTGGCCCGCGCGCTGGGGCATGAGCGCTTCGCGCTGGCCGGGCACGACCGGGGCGCCCTGGTCGCCATCCGCGCCGGTCTCGACCATCCCGGGACGATCACCCACCTGGCCGGCCTCGACGTGCTGCCCACGCTGGACATGTGGGAGGTGATGCACGGCACCACCGCCGCCGTCGGCTTCCACCTGTACCTGATGGCCCAGCCTCCGGGCCTGCCCGAACAGATGATCGCCGCCAGTTCCGACGCCTTCTTCGGGTATTTCCTGGACATCTGGGCCAAGGACCCGCGGGCGATCCCCGCCGACGTCCGCGCCGCCTACCTGGAGGCCTGCCGCGCGGCGGTGCCCTCGATCGTGGCCGACTACCGCGCCTCCGCCGGTGTCGACGTCGACCACGACCGGGCCGACCGGGACGCGGGCAACCGGCTGCGGATGCCGGTCACCGTGCTCCAGCAGGACTGGGGGGCTGCCCTCGGCTTCGACGCGGCGGCGCTGTGGAGCGCCTGGGCCTCCGACCTGCGGCACATCCCCGTCACCTTCGGCCACTTCATGGCGGAAGAGGCCCCCGCCGAGGTCGCCCAGGCCCTTCGGGACCTGCTCTCGCGCCGGACGACCGGCCCGCGCTGACCCCGCCGCCCGGCGTGACCCGCGCCCGGCGTGGCAGGGGCCGCCGGGATCGGCGTGGGCGGGGGCGCGAGGCGACCCGCGCCGGTCGCCTCACGCCGCCCGCCCCGCGAAGGCGGGTGTCCCTCAGGAGATCGGCACGCGGCCCTCCCGTCGCCTCCGCCGCGCCCGCGGCTTGACTCTCAGGTGACTTGAGGGTGCAGATTCGTCTCGTGAGTGACAGCGCGGAGTTCTACACGATCGGCCGGCTCGCTCGTCGTACCGGCCTGCCGGTGCACACGATCCGCTTCTGGTCCGACAGCGGCGTGGTGCCGCCCACCGGCCGTTCCGACGGCGGGTACCGCCTGTACGACGCGGCGGCCGTCGCCCGGTTCGACCTGGTCCGGACACTGCGCGAGCTCGGCATCGGCCTGGAGGACATCCGGGAGATCCTGGCTCGCCAGGTCACGGTGGCCGAGGTGGCACGAACACACGCCCGGGCGCTGGACGCGGAGATCCGGACCCTGAGACTTCGCCGCGCCGTGCTCCGCACGATCGCCAGGCGCGGCAGTACAACGGAGGAGACACTGATGACGCACAAACTCGCCCGGCTGTCCGCCACGGAGCGGCAGCGGGTCGTCGACGACTTCGTCGGCGACGTCTTCGCGGGAGTCGATCTCGGCAGGGACGACGAAACCGCGATCGTCGCCGGGTGGATGCGGGAGCTGCCCAAGGACCTGCCCGACGATCCGACGCCGGGTCAGGTCGACGCCTGGGTGGAGCTGGCCGAGCTCGTCGCCGATCAGGACTTCCGGCGGCGGCTGCGGCGGATCGTGCTCAGCGGCTCCTCGGACCCGCGGATCGACGCCGGGCTCGACCTGCGACGGCTGGTGCTGGAGAGGGCGGGCCGGGCGCTGTCCGACGGTGTCACGCCGGAGTCGGCCGAGGGCGGGCGCGTCCTGGGCCGCATCATCGGGCCCCGGCTGTCGCCCGCCGAGCGCGCCGAGCTGCGCGATCGGCTCAGGATGCTCGCCGACGCCCAGGTGGAGCGCTACTGGGAGCTGCTGGGCGTCCTCAACGGCCGAGAGCCGTCCCCCTCGGTCATCCCCGCCTTCGACTGGGTGATCACCGCCCTGGGCGCCCACCGCTGAACCCGCCACCGTCGATCCCGAAGGGGTGACCGGGGCGGGACGTCACAGCAGCAGGCGTACCGCGGCGAGCAGCGTGAGGCCCAGCGTGATCCGTTCGAAGAGCGTGCGGTCGATGCGGCCGATGACGGCGCGCCCGGTCGCGGCTCCGGCGAGGACCGCAGGGGCGCCCAGCGCGGCGAAGACGAGGGAGGTGGGGGTGATGAGGCCCAGCGCGACGCTGAACGGCACCTTGAAGGCGTTGATCGTCAGGAAGAACCAGGCGCTGGTGCCCAGGAAGCCCAGCATCGGCAGGCCCGCCGCCAGGAGGTAGACGGCCATGATGGGGCCGGCCGCGTTCGCCGTCATGGTGGCGAAGCCGGCGAAGACGCCCGCGAGGGCGGCCACCGGGCGGCGGTGGGCGAGCGAGTCCTCCGGCGCCCGGCGCCGGTTCCACAGGTGAACGGCGATGATCACCAGAAGGATCGCCCCGATGAGCCGTCTCATCTGCGCGTCGTCGACCCAGCGCACCACCACGGCCCCGGCGACCACGCCCAGGGCGACCCACGGGAACAGCCTGATCAGCCTCGGCCAGTCGGCGTGGCGCCGGTAGGAGGCCACGGCGACCAGGTCGCCGACGAGCAGGAGCGGCAGCAGCGTGCCGGTGGACTCCTTCGTCGGCAGCACGAGCGCGAACAGGGCGATCGCCACCGTTCCGGTACCGGAGACGCCGGTCTTGGAGAAGCCCACCAGGAACAGGGCGGCCAGCAGGATGACCCACTGGACGACGTCGAGGGAGGGCATCAGCCTCCCCGGAGGGAGGAAGCGGGAGAAAAGGTCACAGATGACCGTACATGATGCGTCAGCCAGCGAATCCCCTGGCCGGGGGCCCGAAGATTCCCGGCGGGCGCGCCGGCGGCTTCAGCGCGCCGGGGCAGGCGGTCTCATCGTCCCGGGGCCGGTGCCGAGGACCGCGCGGATCGCCCGCCGTCGCCCGCCACGGCCTCGCCCGGCGTCGAGGCGGCCGTGTGGCACGCGCCGCGGCCGTCGGCGCGCACGACGATCCGGCCCGCCTCGACGCGGACGGCGGCCTCGGTCGCGTCGCTGACGGCCAGGACACCGGCCGCCGCGGCCAGGGCGCCCGAGTCGTCGAACACCACCTGCAGGCGCGGCCACGCCGAGGGCGGGAACGCCTGGCGCAGGCAGCCGCAGAATTCGGTGACGGCCAGCCGTGCCAGCGGTGCCAGCTCGCCGGGGTCGCCGGTGACCAGGACGGCGGTGACCTCGGCACCCGCCGGTGCGGCCCGCACCGCCTCCTCGGCGGCCTCGAGCCGGTGCAGCCCGAGGATCGCCACCACGCCGTCGCCGTCGCCGCCGGTGAGCCGCGCGGGCTCGCCGCGTACCGCGTCCACCGCCGGTGGCGGGGACCACGCCTCGTCGGCGGGACGGGCCCGCGGGATCCACGGGGTGGACGGCCACCTGTCGTCGAGGTCGAGGCCGGCGAGCCGCTCGCAGGCGCCGACGATGGTGAAGGGATCGGTGAAGCCGGGGGCGGCGGCGGCCAGTTGGCTCGCGCCGTGCAGGGTCGTGAGCGTGGCCTCGGCCACGCGCATCAGGCGGCCGTCGGGGGTGGCGGGCGGGCGCAGGCGCTCCAGGGCGAGCCCGAGCAGGATCGCGTTCAGCTTCGTCAGCTGCGCGAACGGCCGCCGGGTCCGCTCGTCGGCGAGGATCTCGGGCATCAGGTCCACGCCGATCCTGGCCAGGCCGTGCCGCTCGTCGGTGGTCAGGGGGAGCCGGGCCAGCCAGGCGCGGGCGAGCGCGCCGAGCGCCTCGTGGGGGGTGAGGCTCGGCTCCGGGTTCGGCGGCTCGGGGGCACGCTCGGCGAGGTCGGCCAGGACCGTGAAGTACAGGGCCCGCTTGCCGGGGAAGTTGGAGTAGACCGCGCCGCGGGTGAGCTCGGCGCGCTCGGCGATGGCGTCGATCTTCGCGTCGCGGAAGCCGCGCTCGGCGAACTCCTCCGAGGCCGCGGCCAGCACCCTGGCGCGGTTGCGCTCCTGCAACTGCGTCCTGCTGAGCCGGCTCATCGTCCTCCTCGTCACCGCGTTGCCGTCGATTCCGATCCAAGATACCGTGACCACTCAGATGACAGGATCATCTGTTTACATCATCTGAAATTCGGGAGGACCCATGACCACTGCCGGCCAGGACGTGAGCGACATCCCCGAGGTTCCGGAGGTTCCCGAGATCCACCTCACCGACGCCGAGGTGCTGCGCGACCCCTTCGCCGCGTACGGGCGCGCCAGGGAGATCTCGCCGCTGGCGCGGCTGGTGGCCCCGGGCTTCGGCCCGATGCTGGCCCTCACCCGGCACGAGGACGTCAGGACGATGCTGAGCGATCCGCGCTTCGAGATCAACGCCGCCAGCTTCATGCGGCCCGACGTGCCCGAGGACTGCCTGCCCTACATGCGGACCATGAGCGAGATGGACGGGCCCGAGCACCTGCGGCTGCGCCGGCTGGTGTCGCCGGCGTTCAGCGCGCGCCGCGCCGCCGAGTTCCGGCCGCGGATCGAGCCCATCGTCGACGCCCTGCTCGACACCCTGCCCGGGCACGCCGAGCACGGCGTGGTGGACCTGCTCGGGCACTTCGCCCGGCCGCTGCCGATGGACGTCATCTGCGAGCTGGTCGGCATCCCCGGCGCCGACCGCCCGCGCTGGCGCGAGTACGGCGCCACCGTCGTGGGAGGTGGCGGCCAGAGGTTCGCCGAGGCCATCCCGGGCATCATGGAGGGCGCCAAGGCGGCGGTCGCGCGCCGGCGCGCCGAACCCGGCGACGACCTGCTGTCGGACCTCATCCGCGCCCAGGCCGACGACGGCGACCGGCTCAGCGACACCGAGCTGGTCACCATGGTCTGGCACCTGGTCATGGCGGGGCAGACGCCCACGAACCTCATCGCCAACGCCGTGGAGGTCCTGCTCACCCACCCCGGCCACCTCGCCGCGCTGCGCCAGGACGCCGGGCTCATGCCGCGCGCCGTCGAGGAGCTGACGCGCTGGTGCGGCCCGACGCTGCTGTCGATCCCCCGCTACGCGCGCGAGGACGTCGAGCTCCACGGCACGCTGGTGCGCAAGGGCGAGCCCGTCACCGCCGCGATCGCCGCCGCCAACCGCGACCCGCGCGCGTTCACCGACCCCGACCTGCTCGACCTGGGCCGGGCCACCGGCACGGCGGGACACCTCGGATTCGCCCACGGGCCGCATTTCTGCCTCGGGGCCTCGCTGGCCCGCGTGCAGACCGAGGTCGCGCTCACGGCGCTGCTGCGCCGTTTTCCCGGCCTGGCCCTCGCCCCGGAGAACGCGGGACGCGCGCCCGACCCGGGCACCTGGCGCCTGGCGTCGCTGCTGGTGACCCTCTGAACGCCCCGGCCCCACCCGCCCGCACGACCGTCGAGGAGACGTTTTCCCATGGCACGCACCGGTGAACGCGGCGACCTGCTGAGATGCACGTTCTGCGGGAAGAGCCAGAAGCAGGTCATACGGCTCATCGCGGGCCCCGGCGGCGTCTACATCTGTGACGAGTGCGTCGAGCTGTGCAACGAGCTCATCGAGGAGGAGTTCGGGGAAGCCCCCGGCTCTCCGGGAAGCGGGCTCGGGAAGCCGCCGAAGCCGCGGGAGATCCACGACTTCCTCGGGCAGTACGTCGTCGGGCAGGAGAGCGCCAAGAGATCCCTCGCGGTGGCGGTCTACAACCACTACAAGCGCGTGCGCGCGCAGGCGCGGCAGGCCGCGGGCGGGGAGCCGGTCGAGCTGGGCAAGTCCAACATCCTGCTGGTCGGCCCGACCGGATGCGGCAAGACCCACCTCGTCCAGACGCTCGCCCGGATGCTCGACGTCCCGTTCGCCATCGCCGACGCCACCGCCCTGACGGAGGCGGGCTACGTGGGCGAGGACGTCGAGAACATCCTGCTCAGGCTGATCCAGGCCGCCGACCACGACGTCAGGAGGGCCGAGACCGGCATCGTCTACATCGACGAGATCGACAAGATCGCCCGTAGGGGCGAGAACCCGTCGATCACCCGCGACGTCTCCGGCGAGGGCGTGCAGCAGGCCCTGCTGAAGATCCTGGAGGGCACGACCGCGAGCGTGCCGCCGCAGGGCGGCCGCAAGCACCCGCAGCAGGAGTTCATCCAGATCGACACCACCGACGTGCTGTTCATCGTCGGCGGCGCGTTCTCCGGCCTGGAGCAGATCATCGAGTCCAGGACCGGCCGCGGTGGCGCCGGATTCGGCGCCCCGATCCGGGCCGGGCGGGAGCGGGACGCCCTCGCCGAGGTCATGCCCGAGGACCTGCTGAGGTTCGGGCTGATCCCCGAGCTGGTCGGCCGGCTTCCGGTGGTGGCGACCTTCCAGCCGCTGGACCGTACGGCGCTGGTGCGGATCCTCACCGAACCGCGCGACGCCCTGATCAAGCAGTACCGCAGGCTGTTCGAGATGGACGGCGTCGAGCTGGAGTTCACCGAGGAGGCCGTCGGCGCGATCGCCGACCAGGCGCTGCTGCGGCGCACCGGCGCCCGCGCGAGCCGCGCGATCCTCGAGGAGATCCTGCTCAACGTGATGTACGAGGTACCGGGCCGCGAGGACGTGGCCCGCGTCGTGATCGACCGCGACACCGTGCTCGGCAACGTCAACCCGACGCTGGTGCCGCGCCGCCACCCCGATCGCGGACCCGAGCGCCGCGACAGGTCCGCCTGAGAGGCTTTCCGGCGGGCGTCTGTGATCACCGGCGGGCGTCCGCCAGGCGTGCCGCCCTGGCGTGCAGGTAGCGCTGCTGCGGGAGGCTGGTCGCGCGCCGGGCCGCCTCCCGGTAGCGGTCACGGGCCGCCACGTGATCACCCGCCATCTCCAGCAGGTGCGCGCGGACCGCGTGCAGCCGGTGGTCCTCGGCGATCCGCCCGTCGGCCGCGAGCGGATCGAGCAGGCCGAGCCCGGCGTGCGGGCCGCGGGCCATGGCCACCGCCACCGCGTGGTTCAGCGCCACCATCGGGTTGTCGGAGATGCGCATCAGCAGCTCGTACAACGCGGTGATCTGCGGCCAGTCGGTCGCCTCGGCGCTCGGCGCCTCGTCGTGGATCGCGGCGATCGCCGCCTGGAGCCGGTACGGGCCGGCCGTCCCCCGGGGGAGCACGCCGGTGATGAGCGCCACGCCCTCGGCGATGGCCTCCGCGTCCCACAGGCTCCGGTCCTGCTCGGCCATCGGGACCAGCGAGCCGTCCGGCCCGGTACGCGCCGGCCGGCGCGCGTCGGTGAGCACCATGAGCGCGAGCAGCCCCGTCACCTCGCCGTCGTCGGGCAGCAGCCGGTGGACCATCCGGGTCAGCCGGATCGCCTCCGCCGACAGCTCGACGCGCTGCAGGTTCGGCCCCGAGGTGCTGGCGTAGCCCTCGTTGAAGATCAGGTAGAGCACGTGCAGGACCACGCGGAGCCGTTCGGCGCGCTCCGGGCCCGAGGGGATGCCGAACGGGACGCCGCTGTCCTTGACGCTGCGCTTGGCCCGGGTGATGCGCCGGGTCATGGTCGCCTCCGGTACGAGGAACGCCCGGGCGATCTCCGCGGTGGTCAGGCCGCCGACCGCCCGCAGGGTGAGGGCGATCTGAGAGGCCGCCGACAGCGAGGGATGACAGCACATGAACAGCAGGATGAGCGTGTCGTCGGACTCCGAGGCGGGCCGGTCGGCGGCGGGCGCGAGCCACTGGCCGGGCAACGTCCACCGGGCGACGGTGTCCTCACGGCGCCGGCGCGCCTGCTCGGCGCGCAGCAGGTCGGTCAGCCTGCGCGAGGCGACCGTGATCAGCCAGCCCAGCGGGCTGTCGGGGACGCCGTCCTTCGGCCACTGCGTGGCGGCGGCGAGGAGCGCCTCCTGCGTCGCGTCGTCGGCGGCGTCGAAATGCCCGTAGCGCCGTACCACCGCGCCGAGGACCTGCGGCGCCAGGCGGCGCAGCAGGTCCTCGAACTCGGTGCCGGGCACGGAGACGATCAGATCGCCGGCTCGCCCTGGAACTCCTCGACCGGCCGTACGTCGGCGTAGGAGTTCGCGGCGATGTCCCCGGGGGCGGGGCACTCCCCGAGGCGGGCGGCGATCTCGGTCGCCCGGTCGAAGCTCTCGCACTCCACGATCCAGTAGCCGGCCAGGACCTCCTGGGTCTCGGCGTAGGGGCCGTCCGTCACGACCGGGACACCGTCCTTCGACCCCACCCTGCGGGTGTGGACCGGGGCGGCCAGCCCCCGCGTCTCGACGAACTCACCGGACTCCTCCAGATCCCTGGAGAACGCCTGCATGAACGCGTGCATCGGCGCGAAGTCCTCCGGGGACAGGGCCGGCCGGTCGCCGTCCTTGCCCGCCATGGCGTCGTAGTCCCGCTGCGAGCCGTACATCAAGATCATGTACTTCATGGTCTCTTCCTCTCCGCCGGCGCCGCCGTGGCGCCCGGCACCGGAGACGTCGGAGCCGCGGGCCCCCACCGGACATCCGCCCGCGACCGGATCGCGAAATCGACCGGATCGCCGCCGCCCGCTCGCGCCGGCTCCCCAGGCTATTCGACGCCTCCGCCGGCCGGCGGTCAGGTGACGGGAATCAGGTCCGGGCCCACGACGTGCCCCTGGTGAGGCTCGGGGTCGTTCTGGTCGTGCCGGAAATGCCCGGCGTACCAGACGACGACGTTGGTGGCGCTGACGCTCTCGCCGTTGACGAAGCGGTTCAGCATCGCCCGGTTGTCGGGGCCGGTGTTGCCGTCGTACAGCTCGGCCGGGTGGTGGCGCAGGAACCACAGGTCGGCGACGCCGTAGGGGTCGGTGGTGTTGTCGTGCTCGCCGGGGTGTATCCGCCACCCCCGGCCGCTGGTCTTGTCGGTGACCTGCCAGTACAGGGCGGGGTGGCGCCGCCTGCGGGCGACCTCCCGCACGATCGGCACCGCCTGGGGAACGGTCGAGCCGGTGTCGTCGAACTGCTCGATCACGTCGTTGGCCGACCCCTCCACGTCGAAGTCGAAGCGCCAGTAGACGTGGTGGCGGTGGCGCATGCAGGTGCGCGGGTTGCGCACCCCGGCGAACCCGAAGCGCGGCCTGATCGTGCCGTCGTCGGCCAGGCGCCACTCCGAGGCGTAGCGGTACCAGCCGGCCGCCAGCTCGCTGACGATCCGCAGCTCGCCGCCGTCGTGGTGGAAGGCCACGCCCTGGAAGTTGCCGGCGTCGTTGTCGGGCCGCTCCAGGATGGTCCGGGGCGGCTCGGCGCAGATCCGCCATCCCCAGCCCACCGGCTCGGTGCCGGTCGCCGAGAAACGGGTCTCCTCGTACTGCCAGTCGCGGTAGGTGACGCCGTCCTCCTCGTACTGGACGTTGAGGATCGGCACGTGCGCCTGGCGCAGCACGAGCCTGCCCCGGTGACGCACGTCCCGCAGCTCGACCCCCGAACCGTCGCCGGGGTTGATGGGCGTCGAGGCGCGCGGCCGCACCACGATCATGTTCCACAGCTCGGTGGTGCTGTCGACCACGCGCAGCCGCACCTGGTCGGGGCCGCCCCGGTCGCGCAGGCTCTCCACGGGGACGGGCAGGTGCGACTCGCAGTCGCCCGGGTGGTGCGTCGCGACGCCGACACCGGCGGGAGACCAGTCGACGACGCCGGCGGCGACGTCCACCGCGACGACGCGGTGCCGGGTGGCGCCCGAGGGGTCGTAGACGCCCAGGGTGGGGCGGCGGGTGGTGGTGCCGTCTGGGTTGTCCAGGTCGGCCAGCGGCGGCATCGGCTGGTAGACCAGCACGTCGTCCCCGGCGGGGAAGCGCGCGTCGGCGCGCAGGACCAACGCGGCGGCCCTCAGCTCCTCGTGGCGCGGGTTGGGCCGGTGGGCGCTGGGCAGCACCTGCGCCTCCTCGGGCCGGTCCAGGGTCCCGCGCAGCTCGACCCCCCGGTTGGAGACCGGGTCAAACACCCCCGCCCGGAACGGGGCGCCCGCGTCCGGTTCGTGGCCGAGCGCCACCGCGGGACCCACGATCAGCCGCCCGGCGTCGGCGCCTTCCAGGTGGGCGAGCACCTCGGGGTGGGCCGCGGCCACCTCCCGTACCCGCTCGGCCGCCAGCTCCGTCCGGCCGACTGCCTCGATGATCACTTGTACGGTCATGCCGGTCTCCCCGTCGCGACGTCCGATGGCCGTGCCGCCCCCGACATACGGCGCCTCCCTGTCATATCGCCCCGCTCCGGCGCTGGGAAGACCTTGGATCTTCGCGTACGGCTCCGGGGCTCATCATCTTCCAGCGCGTCCTGAGCCGCACCGGTCAGTAAGGCCGGGGTTGTCCGTAGGCCGCGTCCGACTCGGCGGCCTGCGGGGCGGCTCGCCTCGACTGAAGGGGTCCGGGGCCGGAACGGTGGATGGCGGCGCCGCCCGCCTCAGCCACGGTCGAGCCGGATGGCGATGTCGAGCACCTGCCGGTTGGCGGGGAAGAGGCCGTAGCTGTAGTTGACGGCACCTGTGAGCAGGTTGATGCCGTAGAACCCGTAGCGCCCGCCGACCTTCAGCGCGGCGAAGGCGCTGTTGGAGACGGTGACGCCGTTGCGCAGCGAGCTATGGACGTCGAAGCCCGCCGCGCCGGTCGCGGCCACGCGCAGGTTGCCGGTCGCCACCAGCGTGCCCGCGTTGGCGGGGGACTGCAGGCTCATCCGGTCGGACGTGGTGTCCACGTCGAAGAGCGTGGTGGCGGTGGCCGGGCTGAGGTCGTTGTTGGTGTATCCGGCGCCCGAGACGCCGGTCGCGACCGCTTCCGCGACGACCGGCGTGAAGGACGGGTCGCTCGGCGGACCGGCCGGCGGGTCGCTCGGCGGGCGGGTCTGCGCGCCGGTCAGCGGCCCGTCGGCCACGGTCTGCCCCGCGGCCGGCGCGCCCGCCGGGTCGTCGAGGTTGTGGCGCAGGTTCTGCCCGGTGTCGCTGATCACGCGCAGCCGGTCGGTGGCGGGGTTGAAGTCGACGCCGAAGTCGACGCCGCTCAGCGGCACGGTCAGCTGCGAGACCTTGACCGCCCTGGCCGGCCCGCTGAGCGTGTAGACGCCGCCCTGGTTCCCGACGCCGTACAGCTTGCCGTTGCGCACGCGGTGGTCGATGCCCACGAGCGCGGTGTCGCCGGCGAGCCCGCGGACCCTGCCGAGGTCGCGGGTGCGGCCGGGGGAGCGGATCTCGAAACCCACCAGGCGCTGGTCGCCGGTGAGCCCGATGACGTCGATGCCGGGCCTGCGCCCGGCCATCGCCGGCGCGCTGCCCGTCACGCCGCCCGCCACCGTGCCCAGCGCCACCACGGCGGCGATGAGTGTCCTTCGCATGTGCCTCTCCTTCTGCGGTCGGGTGCCACGGCACCCGCGTCTTCGGCGACAAGGCCGTTACGGATCGCAGAGACTTCATCACACCCGGCGACGGTGTGGCCTGCGAAAGGGCCGCGGGTCACCGGCGTGTCCGGGATCGGCGGGGGATCCGCCCCGCCCGCACCCGGACGGAGCCTGGCGAAACCAGCGAAACTTCGCTCCCGCGCTCCACCGGGTTCACCCGCGGCCCCGGCACGACGGGAACCGCGTCCCGCCGCGCTCGCCCGGGTCGGGCGGGGGATCCGGAGGCGGGGAAACACGCGCCTGGGGTTTCCGCGGCTGTCCTACACTTGCGCGAGCGGGTTCAGCGCGATGGAGGTGGCGTGCAGCCGGAGCAACGCGGGGTCACGGGCGTCTCCATTTCGGCCGTCCTCGAACGCATCACCTACGCCAACGAGGAGACCGGCTACACCATCGCCCGGGTGGCCACCGACCGCTCGGGCGCCGACCTGCTGACCGTGGTCGGGCCGCTGCTGGGCGCCCAGCCGGGTGAGTCGCTGCGGCTGACCGGGCGCTGGGCCTCCCACCCCAAGTACGGCAAGCAGTTCGAGGTGTGGTCCTACGCCACCGTGCTGCCCGCCACCATCCAGGGCATCCGGCGCTACCTGGGCTCCGGGCTGATCAAGGGCATCGGGCCGAAGATGGCCGAGCGGATCGTCGACCACTTCGGCGTCGACACCCTGGAGGTCATCGAGACCACCCCCGAGCGGCTGGTCGAGGTTCCCGGGCTCGGCCCCAAGCGGACCAAGATGATCGGCGTCGCCTGGGAGGAACAGAAGATCATCAAAGAGGTGATGATCTTCCTGCAGGGGGTCGGCGTGTCCACCTCGATCGCGGTCCGCATCTTCAAGCAGTACGGCGACAAGTCCATCACGGTCGTCAGGAGCGAGCCGTACCGGCTGGCCGACGACGTGTGGGGCATCGGTTTCAAGACCGCCGACACCATCGCCCAGGCCGTGGGCATCCCGCACGACAGCCCCGAGCGCGTCAAGGCGGGCCTGCGCTACACCCTGTCCCAGGCCGCCGACGACGGCCACTGCTACCTTCCGGCGCCCAACCTCATCGGCGACGCGGTGAAGATCCTGGAGGTTCCCGCCGAGCTGACCGCGCGGTGCCTGGAGGAGCTGGTCGCCGAGGAGGGCGTGGTCCGCGAGGACGTCCCGGTCGGCGACGGCAGCGTCCCGGCGGTCTACCTGGTGCCCTTCCACCGCGCCGAGCTGTCCCTGGCCGGCGCGCTGCGCTCCTTGCTGGCCTGCGAGCACGACCGGCTGGGCGCCTTCGCCTCCGTCGACTGGGACGCGGCGCTGAAATGGCTGCGCACCCGGACCGGCGCCGAGCTCGCCGAGGAGCAGGCCCACTCGGTACGGCTGGCGCTGACGGAGAAGGTCGCCGTGCTGACCGGCGGCCCCGGCTGCGGCAAGAGCTTCACCGTACGCTCCATCGTCACCCTGGCCCGCGCCAAGAAGGCCAAGGTGATCCTGGCCGCGCCCACCGGCAGGGCGGCCAAGCGCCTGGCGGAGCTGACCGGCCACGAGGCCACCACCGTGCACCGGCTGCTGCAGCTGCGTCCCGGCGGGGACGCCACCTTCGACCGCGACAACCCGCTGGACGCCGACCTGGTCGTGGTCGACGAGGCCTCGATGCTGGACCTGCTGCTGGCCAACAAGCTGGTCAAGGCCGTCGCCCCGGGCACGCACCTGCTCTTCGTGGGAGACGTCGACCAGCTGCCCTCGGTCGGCGCGGGCGAGGTGCTGCGCGACCTGCTGGCCGCCGAGGAGGAGATCCCCCGGGTGCGGCTGACCCATATCTTCCGCCAGGCCCAGGAGTCGGGGGTGGTCGTCAACGCCCACCGGGTCAACACCGGCCTGCCCCCGGCGCTGGAGGGCATGACCGACTTCTTCCTGTTCCCCTGCGAGGAGCCCGAGGAGATCGCGGCGCTGACCGTGGACGTGGTCGCCAACCGCATCCCGCGCAAGTTCGGCCTCAACCCGCGCCGCGACGTGCAGGTCCTGTCGCCGATGCACCGGGGCCCGGCCGGGGCCGGCAACCTCAACAACGCGCTGCAGGAGGCGCTGACCCCCTCCAGGGAGGGCATGCCCGAGCGCCGCTACGGCGGGCGGGTCTTCCGGGTCGGCGACAAGGTCACCCAGCTGCGCAACAACTACGAGAAGGGCGCGGCGGGGGTGTTCAACGGCACCGTGGGCATGGTGGTCGACATCAGGCCCGACGACCACAAGCTGACCGTGCTGACCGACGAGGACGAGAACGTCGAGTACGCCTTCGACGAGCTGGACGAGCTGGCTCACGCCTACGCGGTGTCGATCCACCGCTCCCAGGGCAGCGAGTACCCGGCGGTGGTCATCCCGCTGTCCACCAGCGCGTGGATGATGCTGCAGCGCAACCTGCTCTACACCGCGATCACCCGGGCCAAGAAGCTCGTCGTCATCGTCGGCTCGCGCCGCGCGCTGGCCCAGGCGGTGCGCACCCGGGGAGCCGGGCGCCGCCACACCAGCCTCACCCACCGCCTGCGCGGCCACTGAGGGCCCGTACGGACCGTGGTGCCGGGTCGGCCGGGCCGGCGTCCAGGCCGGTGAGGCCCAGCAGGCCGGCCAGGGCCTCGTGTCCGGCGCGGGTGACGTTCAGGGCACGCCCTGAGCCGATCCGGCCGACCCAGCCGCGCTCCAGCGCGGTTGCGCACAGTACGGCCCCGGCGGTGCCGGCCAGGTGGTGACGGCGTTCGGTCCAGTCCAGGCAGGGCCGGGCCAGCGGGCGCCGCCCGCCGCCGGGCAGCGGTGCCCCCAGCTCGACGGCGAACCACGACAGTCCCTCGTCGCTGAGCGCGAACCCTGCGTCCTGGCGCAGCAGGCCGCGGGTGGTGAGCGCGTCGGTGATCGCCACGCCGAGCCGCCCGGCCAGGTGGTCGTAGCAGGTCCTGGCCCCGGCCAGCGCGCGGGCCGCGCTCGCGGCCCGCAGCGTCGCGGGCCGGGCGGCGGCATCGAGGCCGGCGTGGGCGGCCAGGTCCTCGATGAGCTGGGCCACCCCCGGCCCGGCCAGGCGCACGTACCGGTGGCGTCCCTGGCGCTCCTCGGCCAGCAGGCCGCCGCCGACGAGCTGGGACAGGTGCTCGCTGGCGGTCGAGGCCGCGACCCCCGCGTGCCGGGCCAGCTCCCCGGCGCTCCAGGCCCGCCCGTCCAGCAGGGCCAGGCAGAACGTGGCGCGGGTGCCGTCGGCGAGCAGGGCGGCCAATGCCGCCAGCGGGATCGGAGCGGTCGACGTCATGGTCTCCATCCTCGGCCGGGGACGCTTCGGCGCCGGCCGAAGTGTTTCCCGCTACCGCCGGCCGTCGGCGCTCACTCCTGCTCCTGGGGGAGCTTGAAGAGCCGGTCGAGGGCGGTCACCCGCAGCAGGTGGCGCAGGTAGGGGGTGAGGGCGACGATCCGCATGGTGATGCCGTGCTCGCCGGCGGAGTTGTAGACGTTGATCAGGGCCGCCACCCCCGAGGAGTCGATGAACTCCAGGCCCGACAGGTCCAGGTCGAGGTTGCGCATCTCCCCGGGCAACAGCTCCTGTGCGAAGCCGAAGAGCTCGGGGGCCGTGTCGTAGTCGAGGTCACCGCTGAGGACGAGCAGGGTGGTGTCCGGAGCGGTGACGCGCACCTCGGTACGGAACGGGGTCTTGTCGAACATCAATCGTCAGATCTCCTGATCGGTGCCGGGGAGGGGTGCCGCCTCGATTCCCTGGACCAGCATGTGGCGGGCACGGGGGAAGTCTCGCAGCTCGTCGTGGAAAACGCGCAATCCCACCGTCAGGGCCTCGGCGGGGACGCCGCGTGCCGCGAGCACGGCGCCGGTCCAGCCGATGAAGCCGGTGAACAGCGGCGCGTCGTCGACGTACAGGGCCGCGGACAGGAAGTCGAGCAGGTGGCCCAGGTCGGCGGCGGTGGCGTCGAGCTGGTGGAGGTCGTAGGCCTCCATCGGCGGGTAGGCGCGGGCCAGGGTCTCCATCGCCCGGGTGAGCAGCTCGGCGCGCCGGCGCGTCAGGTGGGTGTACTCCTCGTCGGCGAGGTGGGCCGGCGCATCGGCCGGGCGGGGCGGGCCGGTCAGGTCGCCGCGCTCCAGCCGGTCGGCCGCGACGTCGGCGGTGGGCGCCCAGGCGTCGGCGCC
This sequence comes from Streptosporangium sp. H16, assembly GCF_051918855.1. Classification (NCBI taxonomy): domain Bacteria; kingdom Bacillati; phylum Actinomycetota; class Actinomycetes; order Streptosporangiales; family Streptosporangiaceae; genus Streptosporangium; species Streptosporangium sp. H16. Next base: position 175,967 of record NZ_JBPXMD010000015.1, on the reverse strand, counting down.
CAGCAGGCGGGCGTAGCGGCCGTCGGCGCCGAAGCCGGCCCCACCGGCCATGACCGGCACGCCGACGGCCTGGCAGGCGGTGAGGGTGGCGTGCGCCCGGGGCAGGCGGGTGGCCAGCGCGCAGCCCAGCGCGACCGCGTCGGGCCCGGTCTGGTGCAGGTGGGTGATCAGGCGCGGGCCGGGCACGCTGGCGCCCAGGAAGTCGACCCGCCAGCCGCGCAGGCGCAGGACCTCGGCCAGCAGGCGGGTGGGCAGCGCGTGGTACTCGCCGTCGGCGCAGGCGACGGTGAGGCGCCCGCGGGTGGGCTCGGGCCGGACGCGGGCGGCGATCGCGGCGACGGCGCGCTCGCTGACGGCGGTGGCGCCGTGCTCGCGGGCGATGGACCACTCGTTGGCCGCCCACAGCTCGCCGACGCGCCGCTGGGAGGGGGCGATGAGCTCCAGCAGCAGCCGCTCGGCGTCCACGCCCTCCTCCAGCAGGCCGAGCACCAGGTCGATGGCGGCGAACTCGTCGGCCCGCCCGGTGTGCTCCAGGTATCGCTCGACGGCCTCGCGCAGGTCCGCGGCCGTGTCTCCAGCGCCTCCCGCGCCCGCCGTGCTCCCGGCGCTCCCGGCGCTCCCGGTACTCCCGGTGCTCCCGGCGCTCCCGGTGCTCAGCGAGGTGCTCAGCGTGCTCATCGGGCCGGCCTCGCCTGCACCGCCAGCAGTGCCCGGTCGTCCTGGACGTCGCCGCCCAGCCAGTCGGTGCTGAGCTGCTCCAGCCGCTCGACCAGGGCCGCGACCGGCATGCCCGCGCAGCCGGCCAGGGCGGCCTTCAGCCGCTGGGCGCCGTACATCTCCCTGCCGGTGGGGCCGCCGAAGGCCTCGGTGATGCCGTCGCTGTAGAGCAGGCACACCTCGCCGGGGGCCAGGTCGACGCCGACGGGGGCCAGGACGGTGTCGGCGAACGCGCCGAGCATGGAGCCGTGGGCCGTGCTCTCCTGCACGGTGCCGTCGAGGCGCAGGATCAGCGGCGCCGGGTGCCCGGCGACCGCCAGGTCCACGCGTACGTGCCCGTCCGGGGCGGCGCTGAGCGTGCCGAGCACCAGGGTGGCGTAGGAGTTGGGCGTGGGCGAGCCTCGCAGGGAGCGGTTGAGCAGGGCCACCAGCTGCTCGGGGCGCTCTTCCAGCAGCAGCAGCGTGCGCAGGCAGTGGCGGATGTGCCCGGTCAGTACGGCGGCGCGGGCGCCCTTGCCGCAGACGTCGCCCAGCACCACCAGCGGCTCGCCTGGCCTGCCGGTCTCGGGCAGGTAGACGTCGTAGAAGTCGCCGCCGATGAGCCCGGCCTGGCGGGCGGCGCGCAGCGATCCGGCCAGCTCCAGGCCGGCCAGGGCGGGCAGCGGCGGGGGCAGCAGGTCGTTGCTGAGGATCGCGTTGGTGGCGCTCTGCTCCTGGTAGAGGGCGGCGGCGGAGATCGCCGCCCCGGCCCGGGCGGCGAAGATCCGCACCAGGGTCTCGGCGTCCTCGTCGAAAGGCGGGCCGTCCTCGTGGCGGGCGAGCACGAGCGCCCCGGCGGGCACCCCGTTGCCGGGCAGCGGGGTGACGAGGAGGTGCCCGGCCGCCCCGAACCTGTCGGGCAGCAGCCAGCCGGGCACCTGGCCCGGATCCAGCCAGCGGCTGGGCACGGGCGGGAAACCCGCCAGCGCCTCGGCCAGGCCGGGCACCTGCGCGGTGTCGGCGACGGCGACGTTGCCCTCCTGCAGGGCGCGGTCGGTGCTGGTCAGGCGCAGCCAGCCGGCGTGGCGGCGCCCCGAGGGCGGCAGCACGACCATGGCGGCGTCGGCCAGGAAGGGAGTGGCCAGCTCGATCGCGGTACGGGCGCAGCGGCGCATGTTGAGCGAGGCCGACAGCCTGCGGCCCGCCTCGATGAGGAAGTCGGTGCGCCGGCGCTCGGCCAGCAGCGCGTCGGTCCTGGCGGACTCGGCGGTGACGTCACGCAGGTACCAGGCCCGGTGGGTGAGGCCGAAGACCTCGCGGCGCACCCGGATCCGGCGCTGCCCGTGATCGCTCTCGCGGCTCTCGCCCTCGGGGTGGTCGCCCTCGAACAGGGGCGCGGCCGGGCCCGAGCACAGGGGGCGGCCGGGGACGATCTCGGGTGCCATCTCGGCCGCGGCGGCGTTCAGCATCACCACGACGCCGTCGGTGCCGCACAGCACGACCCCCTCGCCGCCGGCCTCCACGATGGCGCGCAACAGCTCTTCGCCCGGTGCCCGCGGGACGTCGCGCTCATCACCCGCGTCGCGGTCGGTGTCGCTGTCAAGGCCGGTGTCCAGGCCGGCGGTGAGCGCGTGGCCGGGATCGCGCAGGGGGGGAGGTCTTGTCATCACCCATGACTTCCGTGTGGAGAGGGATCGATCAGATTATCTTCCGTCCGCCGTCAGGGCGGGCCGGGGGGATCCGGTACGCGACGCCAGGGGTCTTCGACTGTCCCATGCCCCTCGGGGGGCCGTTGATGCGGCCGGGGCGCGACGGCTTGCGGCCGGATGTCGCCCGCGCGGGCGCTCACCTCGCCGGGGCGGCCGTTTTACGTCCAGCCCCGTGACGTGGCCACTTTGCCTTTTCCTGACTCTTGGTTGGCATTTTTCTGACTTTACGAAGAGTCCGAAACGTTACCAAATCGGGCGCAACCATGTTCAGTCATCATGCATCTCCTATTAGTGTTTTAAGAGCAGTTTGCTGTAGTTGGGGAGAGAAATTGTGCTGATCGTGGAACGCCGACGCCTCAGGACGCCGCTGGCCGGTCTGGCCTTGGCGACCGCGGCGGTGCTGGTCACCGCCTGCTCCGGAGGGGCGGCCCCGGAGGCCTCCGCCGGTCCCGGCTCCGGATCGGGCGCCGTCGCCGCCACCGCTCCGGCCGCGACGGAGATAAAGATCAGCCCGGCCAAGGGCAGCAAAACCGTACGTCCGAACAAGAAGGTCGTCGTCGCGGCCTCCAACGGCGCGTTGGAGGAGGTCATCGTGGAAAGCGGCGGCCGGAAGCTGGAGGGCGACTTCGACGCCGAGCGCACGAAGTGGGTCTCCTCCACGCCCATGATGCCGGCCAGCGACTACACCGTGTCGGCCCGGGCGGTGGACGGCACGACCGCCGCCAGTTCCTTCAGGACGCTCAAGCCCGAGCACGAACTCGAGGTGGCGGACGTGACCCCGGCGATCAAGGGGGAAAAGGTCGGCGTGGGGGCGCCGATCATCGTCACCTTCAACCAGCAGATCGCCAACAAGGCCGGAGTGGAGAAGGCCCTGGAGGTCAAGGCACAAAAGCCGGTCCAGGGCGCGTGGCGGTGGATCAACGACACAACCGTGATCTACCGGACCGCCAAGTTCTGGCAGCCGCACCAGAAGGTGACTTTCACCGCCCGCCTCAAGGGCGTGCAGGGCGGCAAGGACATGTACGGCGTGAAGGACATGACCAAGGTCATCCAGATCGGCGCGGCCCAGATCTCCACGATCGACACCCGCAAGCACAAGATGATCGTCAAGCGGGACGGCAAGGTCGTGCAGACCATGCTGATCAGCGCGGGCAACGCCACCACCCGCGAGTACACCACCACCAGCGGCGTCCACCTGGCGATGGGCAAGGCCAACCCCGAGCGCATGATCTCCCCGGGCCGCAAGAAGGGCGACCCCGGCTACTACGACCTGATGATCAACCACGCGGTCCGTTTCTCCAACAGCGGCGAGTACGTGCACGCGCTGAACAACGTGTGGGCCCAGGGACGCCGGAACGTCAGCCACGGGTGCATCAACTCCCGCCCCGACCAGGCCCGGTGGTTCTACAACCAGGTCCAGCGCGGCGACGTGATCACCATCACGGGCACCGACCGCGAGATGGAGTGGAACAACGGCTGGGGCTTCTGGCAGATGTCGTTCAAGGAATGGCGCAAGGGCAGCGCCCTGGCCTGACCGCCCCGGCTCAGGAGCCCGCCCGCGGAGACTCGCGGGCGGGCTCCTGGCTTCGGGCCGGGCTCCTGGCTTCGGGCCGGGCTCCTGGCTTCGGGCCGGGTGACCCCGGGGTGTGATCTCGGGGTGGCGGTAAGGGTGGTGAAAAACGGGCCGCGTCCGGCCGGGCGGGCGCGGTAGCGTGTGCGGCGACCACGACGGCGGGCGCGATCGGCGCGGCCGATGAGGACTTTCTCGGGGGAGGACCGTGTGAGGCTCCAGACGCAGGTGCTCATCTTCGACGCCGACGACACGCTGTGGGAGAACAACGTGCTGTTCGAGCGGGTCGTCGAGGACTTTCTCGACTGGCTGGCGCATCCGACCCTGGAGCGGGCCCAGATCCGCGCCGTCCTCGACGACATCCAGGCGGCCAACGCCGTCACCCACGGCTACGGCAGCACGATGTTCCTGCGCAGTCTCGGCGAGTGCTTCGAGCGGCTGAGCGAGCGTCCCGCGACCGAGGCCGAGCGCCGCCGCATCGACGAGCTGGCCCTGGCCCTGGTCGAGCGCCGGGTGGAGCTGGTCGAGGGCGTCGCCGAGACGCTCACGGCCCTGGGCGAGCGCCACGAGCTGCTGCTGCTCACCAAGGGCGACCTGGACGAGCAGCGGCGCAAGCTGGAGGCCTCGCGGCTGGCCCACCACTTCCGTGACGTGCACATCGTGGCGGAGAAGGACGTCGGCACCTACCGGTGGCTGGCCCGCGAGCACGCGCTGGCGCCCGCGACGACCTGGATGATCGGCAACTCCCCGAAGTCGGACATCCTTCCGGCCCGGCAGGCGGGGATGAACGCCGTGTTCATCCCCAACGACCACACCTGGGCGCTGGAGCAGAGCGACCTCGACCCCGGTGACGAGCGGGTGCTGCGGTTGGGCAGGTTCCCCGAACTGCTGGACCACTTCTGAGGGATGACCCCAGGTCCCGTCGGCGGAGTCAGCGGAGTCGGCGGCGGCCACGCCGGGCCGGGTGAGGCGTTCGGGATCGACGACCCTGTCGTAGAGGGTCTCGTCGACGCCCGACCGCAGGGCGGCGTCCTTGAGGGTGAGGTCCTCGCGCAGCGCGCGGTGGGCGATGCGCGCGGCCTCGTCGTAGCCGATGGCCGGGCTGAGCGTGTCGCGCGACTGGTCGGCGATCCCGATGCCCGCCGTACCGGCGCCGAAGACGACGACCCTCTGGTCGCGCATGGGGGTGCCCGAGACGCGGGCGGCGCCCAGCATGGCCGCCAGCACGATCGCGCCGGTGCCCTGCATGTCGTCGTTGAAGGCGGGCAGGCGGCCGGTGGAAGGCATCCTGCCCGTGCCCGCTCGTAAGGTCGGACAGCTGATCCCGGTCGCAGACGTCGATCCTGTCGCCTCGCACGGCGCAACCACCGTGGTGTACGCCCGCGTCTCTTCGGCGCAGGCGTCTTCCTCGGCTTGCGCCCGCCTCCACCGGCCCCAGCTCGGCGGTCGCGGGCGGCTACGAGATCCAGATCGACGACACCTTACTGTCTCTTTTCAGACGAGGGTGAGCTGAGCCTGCCGGGGCAGGGCCAGCGGCAGGGGCTGCTCGGGCCGTGTCGGGCCCATCCCGTAGCGGGCGGCCAGCCGCGCCACCTGGCCGGTCAGGCCGCGCACGTAGCCGGGTTCGGCGTCGGCGCCCCTGCCGTACAGCTCGGCGTAGCGAGGCGCCAGCGCCGGATGGTGCTCACCCAGCCAGGCGAGATACCACTCACGGGCACCGGGGGGCAGGCGCAGCACGTGCGGCACGAGACTGACGGCCCCGGCGTCGGCGACGCGGCGCACGGTGGCCGCGAGCTGGTCGGGGGAGTCGGTCAGCAGCGGCAGGATCGGCGCCATCGCCACCCCGCACGCCACCCCCCGCTCGTTCAGCTCGGCCACCAGCTCCAGGCGTTTTTGCGCGCTGGGGGCGCCGGGCTCCACGCTGCGGCGGATCCGGTCGTCGACGAAGGCGATCGAGACCACCACTCCGGCCCCCGGGGTGGCGGCCAGCAGATCGGCGTCACGCAGGATCAACCGGCTCTTGGTGAACACGGTGAACGGCGCTCCGGCCTCGCGCAACGCGGTGACCAGGCCGGGCATCAGCCGGTAGACCTCTTCGGCGCCCTGGTAGCAGTCGCCCCCCACGCCGACGGTGACGTGCTCGCCGTCCCAGCGCGAGCCCAGCTCCGCGCGAAGTCTCCGCACGATGTTGGTGCGCACCACGATCCGGGAGTCGAAGTCGCCTTCGGCGTTCAGCCCCAGGTAGCGGTGTCCCCGGCGCACCGAGCAGTAACGGCAGGCCTGGGCACACCCCCGGTAGGGGCTGACCGCCCAGCCCTCGGGGGTGCGGTCCAGCGCGGTGCGCGCCTGCACCTCGTAGCAGGTCAGGGCCCCGTGGACCCTGGTCAGCGCGGAGCGCTCGATGCGCGGCCTGACGTCGGGCGGCGCGGCGAGCAGGGCGGGCGCGTCCCATGGCATGCGGCCCAGTGGAACACGCTTTCGACACCGCTCGCAAGCCGGGCAGGTCGTGGCGCCGGACGGTCTCGTTCCCGGGACCCGGCCATCACCGATCAATGGAAATGGTATGTTTATGCCGATTTTTGGGGGAGTGGGGGAATTATGGCGTGGTTGATCCTTGCCGGGGCGATCATCGCCGAGATCGTGGCGACCACCGCCCTCAAGCTGAGCGACGGGTTCGCCCACAAGGGCTGGTCGGTCCTCGTCGTCGCCGGCTACGCCGCCGCGTTCGTCCTGCTGGCCCAGGCGCTCAAACTGCAGATGGAGGTCGGCACCGCCTACGCGGTCTGGGCCGGAGTGGGCACCGCCGCCATCGCCGCCATCGGCGTGCTCTTCCTCGGTGAGACGATCAGCCTCGCCAAGATCGCGGGCGTCGTCTTGATCATCAGCGGTGTCGTGGTGCTCAACCTGGCCGGGAGCGCCCACTGAACCCCGCCCGAGCCCGCCGATAATGCCTCGCCCGCCGCGCGGCGGGCGGCCTAATCTGGCCCGGTGCTGAAGCCTTCCTACCCCATCCGGACCGACCGCCTGACCCTGCGTCCCTACACCCCGGCCGACCTCGACGGCCTGTACGCCATCCACCGCCTGCCCCAGGTCGCCCGCTACCTGTACTGGGAGCCACGCGACCGCGAGCAGACCCGCGAGGCACTGGAAAGAAAGATCGGCGAGACGGCGCTGCTGGAGGAGGGACAGTCCCTCACCCTGGCGGTGGAACTGGCCGCCACCGGCGAGCTGCTCGGTGACGTCCTCCTCATCTGGCACAGCCGCTCACAGCGCGCCGGCGAGATCGGCTACGTCTTCCACCCCGGCCACCACGGCAGGGGATACGCCACCGAGGCCGGCCGGGTCATGCTGGAACTCGGCTTCGACGGCCTGAGCCTGCACCGCATCGTCGGCCGCCTGGACGCCCGCAACGAGGCCTCGGCCCGTGTGCTGGAGAAACTCGGCATGCGCCGCGAGGCCCACTTCGTCGACAACGAGATCGTCAAGGGCGGGTGGACCAGCGAGCTCGTCTACGCCATCCTGCGACGCGAGTGGCACGCCCGGCACCGAACCACCCCCGTACCGGCTGGATGAGAAGGACCTCGCCCCGCCGGCGAACACGGCCGGGACCGCGTGACCCGGCGTCGCCCCGATGCCGAAGTTCCTCGAGCCGGAGGCGCGCTTCCCGCCGCGCGAGGACGCGCCGCGGGCCGCGGTGCCCGGCCGGCGGTCAGGGGCGGGTGGGCGCGGCGTCGTTCGCCGGGGAGGCCTTCAGGTCAGCCCTTCAGGTCAGCAGAGTGTGGGCCAGGCCGACGGCGGCGCCGGCGGCGATGTACCAGGCGTTGTTGAGCCTGGTCCTCCACAACAGCGCCAAAGTGGCCAGGGCGATCACGGCGGTGAGGGGGTCGACGATCGCGGTTCGGCCGAGCTGGAAGGAGACGCCGGCCATGAGGGCCAGGGCGGCGACGTTGAGGCCGTCGAGCAGGGCGGAGGTCCAGGCGCTGGAGCGGAGCCTGTCGGTGAGCTTGGTGAGCAGGCCGACGAAGACGAAGGACGGCAGGAAGATGGCGACGGTGGCCAGGAACGCTCCGACGGGGCCGGCGATGAGATAGCCGATGAAGGTGGCGGTGGTGAACACCGGGCCCGGGGTGACCTGGCCGATGGAGACGGCGTCGATGAGCTGCGGGCCGGTGATCCAGCCGAGCCGCTCGACGAAGTCGCCGCGCAGGAAGGCCAGCAGTACGTAGCCGCTGCCGTACAGCACCGATCCGATCTTCAGCATGGTGAGGAACAGCTGCGCCAGCTGGCCCCCGGTGGGATCGGGGAAGAGCGGCGAGCCCAGGCCGAGCAACGGCAGCGCGAGCATCCCGTGCGCGGCCTCCCGACGGCGGCGGAACGCGTGCGCCGCCGCCGCGAGCATCGCGCCGACGGCCATCACGAGCAGCTCGTTGATCCCGAGCAGGTAGGCGGCCAGGGCGGCGACGGCCAGCAGCGCGAACCACACGTTCTTGATCACCGTGCGCAGCAGGCCGAACAGGGCGTGGGCGATGATCGCGATCACCGCCGGGACGATGCCGTACAGGATGCCCTCGACGGCGGGTGTCGTCCCGTAGGTGACATAGGCCCAGGCCAGAGCGGTGACGATCAGCGCGGCCGGGAGGATGAAGCAGAGGCCGGCGGCGATCAGGCCGCGCCAGCGGGCGCGGTCGAAGCCCAGATGGATGGCCAGCTCGGTGGAGTTGGGGCCGGGGATGAGGTTGGTGGCGCCCATCAGGTCGACGAACCGCTCGTCGCTGACCCAGCCGCGGCGGCGTACCAGCTCATCACGCATCATCGCGGTGTGCGCGGCCGGGCCGCCGAAGGCGATGGTGCCGAGCTTGAGAAACAGCAGCGCCACCTCCCGAACCGTACGCCAGGACACCTTGCCGTCTTCGGGGCCGTCTTCGGGGCCGTCTTCGGGGCCGTCTTCGGGGCCGTCTTCGGGGCCGTCTTCGGGGCCGTCGGTGACCTGTTCATCTGCCACTGTCGCTCTTTCCCTTGGTCGCGCGGGTCGCCCGGCGCGAGGACCCGCATCAGGGCTCAGGCCGGATATGCCCGCCGAGCCTGATGCATCAAATCTGTTTGATGTATTATCACGACGTGGTGACTTCCGCTCAACCCGCCCCGGCCTTCGTACGGCTGGCCGGCCATCCGCTGCGGTGGCGGCTGCTGACCGAGCTGGCCACGAGCGACTACCGGGTACGCGAACTGGTGGACCTGGTGGATCACCCGCAGAACCTGGTCTCCTACCATCTGCGGCTGCTGCGCGACGGCGGCCTGGTCACCACGCGGCGCAGCAGCGCCGACGCCCGCGACAGCTACTACCACCTGGACCTGGACCGCTGCGCCCACGCCCTGGCCGCCACCGGCCTCGCGCTGCACCCCGCGCTGCGCCTCACCCCGGCCCCATCCCCGCCACCCCTGGCACCCCTGGCGCCCGCGCGCCCGCCCGCCGTCCTGTTCGCCTGCACCGGCAACAGCGCCCGCTCACCGATCGCCGAAGCCCTGCTGCGTCACGGCGGCGGCGGCCACCTCGAGGTCGCCAGCGCGGGCAGCCACCCCCGGCCGCGCCTGCACCCCGACGCCGTCCGGGCCCTGCGCGAGGGCTACGGCATCGACCTCGGGGACCAGCGCCCCCGGCACCTGGACACCCTGACCGGGCGCCACTTCGACCACGTCGTCAGCCTGTGCGACAAGGTCCGCGAGGTCTGCCCCGACTTCGGCGACCACTCCCGGCGCGTCCACTGGAGCATCCCCGACCCCGTCGCCGAACAGGCCGGATATCCCGCCTTCGCCCGCACCGTGGCGGAGATCGACACCCGTGTCCGCCACCTGCTACCCGTCCTCACACCGCGAGAGGCCCAGCCATGACCGCACCCGACCAGTTCGCCACCGTCCGCTACCTCGTCGACGACGTGACCGCGGCCGTCGGCTACTACACCACCCACCTCGGCTTCACCCTGCGCATGGACGCCACGCCCGCCTTCGCCGACGTCGTACGCGGACCGCTGCGGCTCCTGCTGTCCGGGCCCGCCAGCTCCGGCGCCCGCGCCACACCCCCGGGCACCCCCGCCGGCCGCAACCGCATCCACCTCATCGTCGACGACCTCGACACCGAGACCGACCGGCTCCGCGACGCCGGCCTGTCCTTCCACGGCGACGTGGTCGCCGGCCCCGGCGGACGCCAGATCCTGCTCACCGACCCCGCTGGCAACCTCGTCGAACTCTTCGAACCCGCCCGCACTCCGGCTGCCACCACACCGGCCCGAGCCTGACCGGCGCCCGCCGCGACCGCGTCCTGGCCGGCCTTCGACAGGTCCTCAGGCCTTGCGACGGAACTCAAGGGGATATGTCTCTTTGACATGCCGACCTCTCTTGAAAGGGATAGAGGCATGTAAGTCGACCAGCGACTCCGCGAAAGCCGGGGCGTGTGTTTCGCCCTGCTATGCGCCGCCGCCCGCAGCTTCGCTCCAGTCCATGGCTCACCCTCGACGGGACCGTGCTCACCAACAGCGTGACCGGGACCGACACCGACGGCGTGCCCGATCCGACGCTCAGCGACAACACCGCCCAGGCCAGGACCACGGTACGGGCCCCGGTGCTGACCGTCGGCCAGTCGGCCACGGTCAACGCGGGTCGGGCCATCACCTACGCCAACACCGGCGGGGGCGCCGCCTCCGGGGTGGCCATCACCGCCACGCTGCTGTTGCCGGTCGACTCCAGCACCTCGGCGCGCTACAGCCAGATCATCGCAGTGCTGGACGACATCAACGCGAACAAGATCGAAGTGTACTGACCGGGTTGGGCGCGTCCCCGGGAATCCCGGGGACGCGCCCTTCAGCCCGCTGCCTCCGGGGTTGATGCCGGTGACCCGCCTGGAGCCTTTGACAGGGGCCACCGGCATACGGCAGCCGGTGGCACGCTCGTTGACGGCATTCCTGGATCATCCGCAGTAGGGGTCGCCGGCTGAGGCGGTTGTGAACCTGATGGGCACGGTGAACCCCAGTTCGGCCTTGACCACGAAGCAGCCGCCCTCGGCGTAGGCCTCGGTGAGGCGCTTCTTGGCCTTGTTGTAGGGGAAGAGCAGCGCCGCCGAGCACGCGAACCTGACCAGGCGGTTGGGAATGCGGAGGCAGATGATGTCGGCGGTCGGTCCGGCGAGCCAGCCGGCCCGGTCGGCGGCCTTCTTCATCGCGGCCGTCGTGGCGGGGGAGAAGGAGAACGAGCAACTCGTTCCCGAGCACCTGCCTCCTCCGGCTGAGGCGGACGCGGCTTGAGCGGACGCGGCTTGGGCGGGCGCGGCTTGGGCGGGCGCGGTGGAAAGGACGGCCGCCAGCAGCGCGGTGGAGAGGAGGGTGGCGGTGAGCGGGTAAGCGCGCATGGAAGGGCTCCAGGAAGCAGGAAGGTTTGGTCGAAGCCCACAGTGCGGACGCGACGGCCTGTCCGGCCAGCAGGCCGGACGCTTTCCCCGTGCGTGGTTTCTTCCGGCCTGGTCAGGCCCTGGCCTCCGCCGGTTCCCCGGTGTCCGGCGGCACCGGACAGCTCACGGACACGTCGCCGTGTACGGCTCGCCCGCGGGCAGGAATTCCCGCCACTCCTTCGGCGTCAGCGACCGGCCGGCCACCGCGCACACCTGCCGGTAGGGGTCGGAGGTCAGCCGCAGCGGCCACCGCTTGGCGGTGCCGTCGCGAGCCACGGCCAGCAGGGTGGTGCCCTCCGGGTCGAACGTCACGTTCACCGGCTCCTCGGTGGAGCCGACGGGCGGCGCAACCGCGATCTGGCGCCGCGACCGGACGTCCCACAGGCGCAGGGAGCCGTCGTCTTCACCGGTCGCCAGATAGGCGCCGTCCCGGCTGAGGGTCATGGCCGTGACGGAGGCGGGGCTGGGGAAGGGGTTGCCGATCTGCGCCCAGTCGCCGACGCGCAGTACACGGATGAGGCCTCCGGTGTCGGCGCCATTGGTCTCCGCCGTGATGATCGCCTTGCCGTCGGGGGTGAAGGCCATGGCATAGACGTCGAAGCCCAGGGCCGGCGAGGCCGCGATCTGCCGCAGGGTCGTCGTGCTGCGCAGCGTGAGATTGGCCCCTGCCGTTGCGATCACGCTGTCGTCGGGGCTGATCGCGATGGCGTTGATCGAGCCTGGGAGACGGTCGACCGTGCTCACCTGGCGGCGAGCCGCCAGGTCCATGACCCTGAGCCGGGTGCCGTCGGTGGTCATGCCACCGTCCTTGCCGGAGAGGAAGCGGCCGGCGCTGATCCCCAGGAGGCGGCCATCGCGGCCCATGACGATGCCGCTGGGGAAGGAATCGCTCGGCCCGAGGTCGAGCGGGTCGCCGGTTGGCCGCCCGGTGGCCGCGTCCAGGAGGCGGACGGAACTCCGCGAGGGACCACGCGGGCGTATTCCATCCGTCTGGATGGCCATGACGCGGCCGTCGCCGCTGATCGCGGCCGCGCTGACGAACCGGTCGGCCGCGGCCGCGGGCGCGGGCGCGGGTCCGGATACCTGGGCCCAGCTCGTGGTGTCCCAGATGCGGGCGTTGCGCTCGGTGGCGGTGGTCATCAGATGGGCGCCGTCGGCGGAGTAGGCCAGATCGGAGACGAAGGTGCTGTGCCCGCGCAGGACGGCCCCCGTCGGCCGGCGGGTGCGGGAGTCGAGGAAACGGACGACGCCGTCACCACCGCCGATCGCGACGGTCCGGCCGTCGGGGCTGTAGGTCATCGAATAGATCGACGTGCCGACGCGCACCGGGGTACCGATCTTGCGGTAGGTGGTGAGGTCCCACTGCTGGACCAGGCCGCCGTCCTCGCCGAAGTTGTCGTTGGAGGTGATGACCGTCCGGCCGTCCGGGCTGAACGCCAGTTCACCGGCCACGATGGGGGGCCCGTACGGCCGGCCGGTGGTCAGGTCCCAGACCTGCCAGTTCGAGGCGGTGCTGGAGCCGTCCCCCTGGACGGCCAGGGCCGAGCCGCCGGCACCGAGCCGGGTCCAGGTGCCCTCGCCCTCGCGCGGCGGCCCGAAGGCGGGTCCGAGGCGACGCCAGGTCTTGGTGTCCCAGTGCTGGACGATCTGGTTCTCATCGGCCGTGCTCAGCGTCGCGCCATCGTGGCTGAAGGCGATGGCGCTCAGAGCGCCTCGGTGGCCGGTCAGCGGTGAGGTGAGCAGCCGGCCGGTGGCGGCGTCCCTGATCAGGACGACACCGTCATGCTCCTCATCCCCGTCGCCCGAGGCGATGACGGCACCGTCCGGGCTGAACACGATGGGGTAGACACCGGACCTGTGTCCGGTCAGCGGCGCCCCCTTGGGCCGTCCGGTGATGTCCCACAGACGCACCGTCCCGCTCGTGTCTCCCGTCGCGACTGTCTCGCCGTCCGGGCCGACGGCGACCGCGCTGATGTCGGCGGACGGACTGTTCAGCACGGCCTCCAGCGGAGTGGCCAGCGCCGCCAGCATGCTGTACCTGGCCTCCTCGGTGGGCGTGTAGCGCCATGCCGCCACGGCGAGCAGGCCGGCCACGATCGGGTCGGCCGTGCGCATCGCGTCGCTGCGCGCCGTCAGCAGCCGTGACACGGCCTCGCGGCGCTGTGCCTCGGCCCGGTCGGCCGTGCGCATCGCCAGCACCCCGGTGGCCGAGGCTGCCAAAGCCAGGACGCTCACCAGGACCAGTGCGGCACGGGCCAGTCGCCGCCTGCGCACGGCCGCGCGCCTGGCGTGGGCGGCGGCCTCTTGCGAGGCGGCCAGAAAGGCGTGGGCCAAGGCGTCGTCGGCCGGACGCGCCCACGAGGCCGCACCGTAGGCGTCACGCGCCGTCTGCAGCCGGTTGCCGGTGTACAGGTAGGCCGCGTCGCGCCCGCCCTCCTGCCAGGCGGCCGCGTCGGCGTCCAGACGCTGCAGCACCACCAGGTCGGCGCGATCCTCCTCGATCCAGGTCCGCAGCCGCGGCCAGCCGCGGATCAGCGCCTCATGGGCGATCTGCACGCTCTGGGCGTCGACGCTCAGCAGCCGGGCCCGCGCCAGATGATCCAGTACCTGCCGCAGGCGCGGATCGGCGGGCAGGCCGGTGAGCGGCATCCGCCGCGCGGTGTCGGCGGCATCGACGCCCACGTGGACCAACCGCGTCAGCAGACGGCGAGCCGTCTGGCGAGCAACCGGGTCCAGGCTGTTGACGGTGGCGTCCGCGCTTTGGGCCAGCGACCGGATGATGCCCCCCGAGGCCCGGTACCCGGCCAACGTCAGATCCGTGCCTTCGCGGTGCGCCCACGTCTCACGCAGCGCGTGGGACAGCAGCGGCAGCACCCCCACGGCATCGGCGTGATTGCGATCACTGCGCAGGTCCTCCAGCAGCAGCTCGGCGAGGCCGTCCTGTAAAGTCAGGCCGGCCAGCCGCGCTGGGCCCGTGATGACCTCCAGCAGGTTCTCCCGCGTCATCGGCGTGACGACCACCGGGCGCTCGACCGCGGGGACGAGGGCCGAGTACTGGGCACAGTGGCCAAGAAAGTCGGCCCGCACCCCGAGAACGACCACCAGCGGGCCGCCCGCGCCGGCACCCAGTGCTGTGACGACCTCGACGAACGTGCTGCGGCGGCTTTCCTCTCCGGCGGTGAACACCTCTTCGAACTGGTCGATGATGACGGCCCTGTTCGACCATCGCGTCCTGAGAATCCCGGCCAGCCGGTCGGTGCCGACCTCGTCGCCGCTCTGGGCCAGGTCACACAGGGTTCGCAGCGGTTCGGCGCCCGGGGTGAAGACGACCGGGGCGGTGACGGCGTCACAGGCGAGCGCGGGTACCAGGCCGGCTCGCAGCAGGGAGGACTTGCCCGAACCTGACGGGCCCATGACGATCAGCAGGCCGCCGATGCCGGTGATCCGATCCAGCAGCGCGGCCGTCAGCGCGTCGCGGCCGAAGAAATAGTCGGCGTCGGCAGGGCCGAAGGCCTCCAACCCCCGGTAGGGCGACGACGGTTCCGCCGTGCGAGTGATACGGGGGACGGAGCGGACCGGCTCGCGCTCCTCGATCTGATCGTTCAGCGCCCGGTAGGCCTCGTCCCACGCCTCCCGGTCACCGAGCCCATCGGGCAGTACACGTCCGGTCTCGGCGGCCACCCGGATACAGGTGTCGACGAACACCTCGAAGTTGTGCCGCTCAGGCCGCACGGGCCTGCTCTGACTGATCATCCCGTCGACCGTGCTGTGCGGCAGCCGGATCGGATCCCGGCCCTCACGGCGGCGAGGCGTACGGGCGCTGGCGATCGTCAAAGCGCGCACCGAAAGCCCCGAGGCGTCCTTCAACGCCCGCAATCGCCGAGCGAACCGCGCTCTGGCGTCCTCCATGCCGCGATCGTAGAACAGGTGCCCTCGGCTGTCCGACGGCTCCGGACATTTGTCAGGAGGAGGACATCCCTCCCTCGCCAAGCGGTCGGCGACGACATCCGCGAGGTCACGCAGCGGGAACCGGGTGGGGGCCGCCCAGGACGCCCCCGGTTGAACGACGGGCGCGGGCAGGGCAGCATGTCATCCGATGACCATTCTGCATCTCGCCCTGGCCTCCGACTGGGACGCCGCCCGGCAGGCGGGGGAGTACCGCGTCTCCACGATCGGCCGCACCCTCGACGACGTCGGCTTCATCCACGCCTGCGCCGACCACGAGCAGCTGCGCGGCGTCGTGGAGCGCTTCTACCGCGACGTCACCGACCCCCTGGTGCTGCTGAGCGTCGACCCCGCCGGGCTCGACGTCCGCATGGAGGAGGTGCCCGGTGACTCACCCGAGGCGTTCCCGCACATCTACGGGCCGCTGCCGGTCACCGCGGTGACCGGCGTCCAGCCGTTCACCCCGCCCGGCCCCGGCCCGCTCAGTAGGCTCCGCGCATGACCGACGTATCCGGACCGACGATCCGCACCCTCGACTCCATGGTCGTCTACACCAACCCGTGGATCAGCGTGCGTGAGGACCGCATCGAGCGCCCCGACGGCTCCCACGGCATCTACGGTGTCGTGGACGCGCCGGACTTCGCCATCGTCATGCCCATGGAGAACGACGGGTTCCACCTGGTGGAGGAGTATCGCTACCCGGTGGGGCGCCGCACCTGGAACTTCCCCCAGGGCGGGGTGAAGGACAGCCCCTCACCCCTGGTCACCGCCCATACCGAACTGACCCAGGAGACCGGCCTGCGAGCCACCTCGATGACCCACCTGGGGCGCCTGGACAACGCGCACGGCACGATGGGCCAGAACTACGACATCTTCCTCGCCACCGGTCTGACCGCCGGCGCCCACGAGCGCGAGCACACCGAACAGGACATGCGCCAGGACTGGGTGTCGCGCGCCGAGTTCGAACAGATGATCCGCAACGGCGCCATCACCGACAGTAACTCGATCGCCGCCTACGCCATGCTCCTGCTGCGCGGGGCGGCCTGAGAGACCTGCCCGGCCTGAGAGAACCTGACCGGCCGCCTCGGATCCGGAAAACCCGATCGAGCATGGCCTGCAGCAGATCGCCGCATCTGTCCCGAATGTAGTGATCACATCCGCCATTTGGCGGCTTCGCGGCGGTACGCTCAGCCCATGTCGAACCCGATCGTCATCCTCCTCCTGACGGCGGTCGTCGTGGCGGCGGTCATCGCCCTGATCGTCTTCGCGGTACGAGCGGCACAACGCCCCAGGAACGCCCTGGTCGGCGGGGGAATCGGCCCCGAACTCGTCGAACGGCTCCTGGAACTCAAGGCCTCCGGCCAGTTCGACCAGGCCGTCTTCCTGGTCCGTGGCGAGACCGGCATGAGCCACCGCGCCGCCGCCCGCTTCGTCAGGAAACTCAGGTCATCACCCCCGCCCTGACCTCCCGCCCCCACCCCCGCCCCCGTCCGGGGCGGGCGCCGGCCGAGGTGGCCACCGCCCCCGCCCCGCTCGACCCTCCTCCCGCCCCGGCTCGGCCCGCCCCGGCGAGAGCCGCCGGGGCGGACCCTTGGGTACCCTGGGGGCGACTTCGGCGGCGACGCCGGCGACACACGAGAACGCGCCGGCGCGAGAAGCACCACCCCCCGCCCACAGGCCACGGACGGCACCGACCGGCCGGCGACACGTGATCCACCGGTCCGCGCTCCGCGCGACGCGAGACCGCCAGGCACGGGGGAGACCACAATGCGCCCGACGAGGATCCGACGATGACGGCCCCCGGCCAGGAGGGCGCCCCACCGCCCGCGCGGACCGTGTGGGCACAGACCTCCACCACCCCGCTGCGCGACTTCCTGCGCACGGAAACCGGCAGTGCCGTCATCCTGCTCGCCGCGACGCTGGCCGCCCTGGCCTGGGCCAACGTCGCCCCCTTCGCCTACGAGCGGTTCTGGCGCGTCCCGCTGTCCGTCACCTTCGGGGACTCGGGCGTCTCCCAGGACCTGCGCCAGTGGGTCAACACCGGCCTGATGACGTTCTTCTTCTTCGTCGTGGGGCTCGAAGCGCGCCGGGAGTTCGACATGGGGGAGTTGCGCGACCGCAGACGGCTCGTCCTGCCCCTGGCCGCCGGCGCCGGCGGCATGATCGTCCCCGTCGCGATCTACCTCGGCCTCAACGCGGGCACCCCGGCCGTCCACGGCTGGGGCGCCGCCATGTCCACCGACACCGCGTTCGCCCTCGGCATGCTCGCCCTGTTCGGATCCCGCCTGCCCGCCCGGCTGCGCACCTACCTGCTCACCGTCACCGTCGTCGACGACCTGATCGCCCTCGCGGTCATCGCGATCTTCTACAGCGAGCACGTCACGCCGGTACCGCTGCTGGCCGCGGTGGCCGTCTTCGCGGTGATCCTGGCGGTGCGCGCCACCGGCGTACGCCACGGGTTCGTCTACGCCCTGCTGGGCGCCGCGGCATGGGTCGCGTTGCTGCGCTCCGGCGTCGAACCGGTCATCATCGGCCTGGCGATGGGACTGCTGACCTACGCCTCCCCGGCCTCCCGCGGCGACCTGGAACGCGCCACCGACCTGTTCCGCCTCTTTCGCGAGCAGCCGACCCCCGAGCTGGCCCGCTCGGCCCGGGGAGGCCTCACCTCGGCGATCTCGCCCAACGAGCGGCTGCAACAGCTCTACCATCCCTGGACGAGCTACGTCGTCGTCCCCCTGTTCGCCCTGGCGAACGCCGGGATAACCCTCAGCGGCGACTTCCTGGCGCGAGCCCTCGTCTCCCCGATCACCCTGGGCATCCTGCTGGCCTACACGGTCGGCAAGCCCGTCGGGATCATCATCTCCTCCTGGCTGGTCACCCTGCTCGGCCGCGGCCGCGTCCGCCCGCCGGTCGGCTGGGCCGCCGTGACGGCCGGCGGCGCGATCGCCGGTATCGGCTTCACCGTCTCCCTGCTGATCGCCACCCTCGCCTTCGACGGCCCTCAGCTCCAGGAGGCCAAGTTCGGCATCCTCGCCGCGGCGGTGTGCGCGCCCGTCGTCACCTGGGCCGTCTCCCGCGCGACCGCGATGCTCCCGGCACGGCTGCGCATCCGCGCCCTGCTGGGCACCGCCGAGACCATCGTCGACCTGGCCGCTCCCGTCGACCCCGCCCGCGACCACCTTCGCGGCCCCGCCGACGCGCCGGTGACCGTCGTGGAGTACGGCGACTTCGAGTGCCCCTACTGCGGCCAGGCCGAACCGGTCGTGCGCCGCATCCTGGCCGACCTCGGCGACGTCCGTTACGTCTGGAGGCACCTGCCGCTCACCGACGTCCACCCCTTCGCCCAGCTCGCCGCCCAGGCCGGCGAGGCCGCCGCCGCGCAGGGAGCGTTCTGGCAGATGCACGACCGCCTGCTCGCCCACCAGGACCGCCTGCGTCCCTCCGACCTCATCGGCCACGCCCGCGACCTCGGCCTCGACGTCGAGCGCTTCCGCGCCGACCTCCACGACCACGCGGTCGTCGCCCGGATCGCCGCCGACGTCGACTCCGCCGACGTCAGCGACGTGTCCGGTACGCCGACGTTCTTCATCAACGGGCGGCGCCACCACGGCGCCTTCGACCTCGACGGCCTCTCCTCGGCCATCCGGTCGGCGCGAGCCCGGGCCGGCCTGGACTCGTCGCGGCGATAGGAACGAGCCCCTGACCGGGCGCTCGAGCCCGTGCGCGGTGAAGATTCGGGCTACCGCGTCCGGGCCGGTCGCGAAGGGCCGGCGAATCAGGTGAGTGACTCCAAGATGGCGATCGCGGCTTTCGTGCCGTCTTCGTCGCGGACGGCCTCGGCGAGCCGGTCGGCTTGTCGGGCCATGGCCTCCTCGCCGATGGCCCGGCGGATCGCGGCGGCGAGTCCTTCGGCGGTGAGGTGGCGTTGCGGCAAGGGCGCGGGGGCGACGCCCGCGGCGTGCGCGCGGGCGGCCCAGAACGGCTGGTCGGCGACGAAGGGGCAGATGACCTGCGGTCGTCCTGAGGCCAGCGCCGCGCCGGTGGTGCCGCTGCCGCCGTGGTGGACGATCGCGGCCATGCGCGGAAACAGCCAGTCGTGCGGGGCCTCGTCCAGCACGAACACCTCCTCGGGCAGGGCGGGCGGGTCGTCGACGGCGATGCCGCCCCAGCCCGACACCAGCACCGCGCGCGTGCCGGTCAAGCGAATCGCCTCGATGGCGATACGGCCGATGCGGCGGGGGTCGGTGCCGGCCATGCTGCCGAAGCCGATGTAGACCGGTGGCGCTCCGGCGGCCAGGAACGCGGCCAGATCCGGTGGCGGGGTCCAGGTGGAGGCGGCGGGCAGGAACCAGAACCCGGTGGTGTGGACCTGAGGAGGGTATTCGGCGCCGGAGGGCAGCAGGTGGCGGCTGAAGCCGTGCAGCACGGTGGCCGGGCCGCCGTCGGGGCGGCGCAGGAAGTCGTGGCGGCCGCGCCGGCGGGGCAGGTCGAGCGTCGTGTCGGCCACCGCGCCGAAGGAGCGCAGCATCAGCCGGAACGGCAGGTAGGAGGCGCGGTTCAGCGCCCGTGGCAGCGGCAGGGGGATCATTGGGTTGGCGAAGGAGGCGGTGGGCACCCACACCGGCTGCAGCAGGGCCGCCACGGCGGGCACCCCCAGAGCCTCGGCGATGCGATGGCCCGGGATGCTCGGGCCGTGCACGACGAGGTCGGCGCCGTCGCCGTCGCCGTCGCCGACGCCGCCGCCGGCGACGGTGACCATGTCGGTGAACACCCGCGCCATCAGCGGCTTGCTGGCCCGCATGACCTGCAGGGCGATCTTCTTGCCGGCCATGCCGCGGTAGTTGCTCTCGATCGCCCGGCGGATCTGGGGGTCGTCGATGAGGGTGTTGGGACCGTCGTGCACCGGAGCGAAGGGCAGGCCGTGCGGTTCGGCGAGGGCGGCCGAGGCGGCCGGGGCGGCCAGCACCGCGTGGTGACCGGCCTGCCGCAGGGCCAGGGCCAGGGCGGCGTACGGCTGGACGTCGCCGCGGGTGCCGTGGGTGAGGATGAGGACCTTCATCGGGTTCTCCGCTTCGCGGCGAGGGCGTCCCAGGCGTCGAGCAGGCGCTCGTCGGTGAACACGCCGTGGGTGAGCATGTCCACGGAGGTCCGCGAGTAGCGCAGGGTGGCGTCGGTGCCGTGCAGGTCGGCCACGCCCAGCACCCGTGACAGGTGCTCGCCGAAGGCCAGCGGCGCCAGCAGCCAGGTCACATACAGGGCGGCGCGGGCCCGGGCGTCGCCGGTGGGGCGGATCCACCCTTCGGCGCTGCCCTGCTCCAGCCACGCGCCGGTGGTCTCGACGATCTCGTCGAACAGCGCGGCCGCCTCGGGGGTGCCGTCCAGGAAGGCGCGGGCGAGGTAGCGCCGTACCGGTTCGGCCTCCTCCAGCATGGCGGCCAGGCCGGAGGCGTCTTTCAGGTCGACCGGGTCGTCGGGATCACCGCGCACCAGCGAGATCACGTACTGGTCGCACGCCGCGCGCAGGCCCTCCTTGGAGCCGAAGTGGTGCACCACCAGGGCGGGCGAGACGCCGGCTTTGGCGGCGATGGCGCGGATGCTCACCCGGGTGACGCCTTCGGAGCCGAACAGCTCCAGGGCCGCGTTCCCGATCCGGGCCCGCGCGGTGAGATCACTGTCTGAACGCATGTTCAGCATACTAAACAAACGTTCAACTCAAATGGAAGGGGTGAGGTGCCGGGAAGGTGGCAACGAACCGGTTATGCAGCCGTTGCCGGGCATGCGAGCATTGCGGTCCATGACGGCCTTGGAGCGAGAGACGATCACCGCCCGCCTGGCGACGGGTGCGGTGGAGTACCGGCTGGAGGGCGAGGGGCCCGAGACGGTCGTGATCTTCCACGGTGGTCACATGCGGGCCACGCTGGCCCTGGGCGAGGAGGCCTTCACCACTTCCGGCCACCGGGTGCTCGTCCCTTCTCGCCCCGGGTACGGGCGAACCCCTCTGGCCACCGCCACCACGCCCGCCGCCTTCGCCGACGTCGTCGCGCAGCTGTGCCACACCCTGGGCATCGAGCGGGTCGCCGCCGTGGTGGGCATCTCGGCGGGCGGGCGCACCGCAGCGACCATGGCCGCCCGCCACCCGCACCTGGTGCGCCGGGTGATCCTGCAAAGCGCGGTCGGCTTCCTGCCCTGGCCCGGCGACCGGCGCACCCGCCTGGCCGGCCGCCTGGTGTTCAACGCCCGCGTCGAGGCGGCGTCCTGGGCGGCGGTGCGGCTGCTGATGCGCGCGGCGCCGCGGGCCGGATTGCGGTTGTTGCTGCGCGACCTGTCCACCCGGCCCGCCGGCCAGGTCATGGCCGGCCTGAGCGAGCACGACCAGGCCGAACTGGCCGCGCTGTTCACGCTCATGCGCTCAGGTGCGGGTTTCGTCAACGACATGCTGCCGGTGCCCGACTGCGCCGGGCAGGTCACCCAGCCGACCCTGGTCATCGCCAGCCGCACCGACCGCTCGGTCCCCTTCGCCCACGCCGAATCCCTCACCGCGGCCATCCCGGGGGCCGAACTGCTGGAAAGCCGGGCCGACGGCCACATGATCTGGTTCGCCCCCGACTACCCCGCGATCGCCACGAGGATCAGGGCCTTCCTCGCCGCGGGGTGAGGCGTTCACCCGGCCCTTCCCGCCCGCGGCCGTACCTCGCCGCCCGACAGGCGGGGCATGGGTTCACATCAGGTAGCGCAGCCACAGGTAGGGCGTCACCAGCGCCACGGTGACGAAGGCGACGATGAGACCGTACCGGGTGAACTCCCAGAAACTGATCGGGGTGCGGTTGCGGGCGGCGATGCCGATGATGACGACGTTGGCGGCGGCGCCGACGGCGGTGGCGTTGCCGCCCAGGTCGGCGCCGAAGGCCAGCGCCCACCACAGCACCTGGGCGTGGTCGTGGCCGCCGTTCGCCTGCACCAGGTCGGCGACGATCGGGCTCATGGTCGCCACGTAGGGGATGTTGTCCACGATCGCCGAGAGGCCGGCCGAGGCCCACAGCAGGCCGATCGCGGTCAGCCCCAACCGGCCTTCGGTGGCGCCGACGGCGGCCTGGGAGATCTGGCCGATGACGCCGGTCTCGACCAGGGCGCCGACCATGACGAACAGCCCCATGAAGAACACCAGGGTGGGCCATTCGACCTCGGCGATGGCCTGCCCGGTGGTGACCTTGGTGGCCGCCACCAGGATCCCGGCGCCGAGGATCGCCACCACCGAGGGCTCGTAGTGCAGCACCGGGTGCAGCACGAAGGCGGCCATCACCAGGGCGAGCACGACCAGGCTCTGCCACAGCAGGGTGCGGTCGGCGATGGCCTCGCGCTCGTTCAGCTGCATGATGTCGGCGGCGCGTTCGGGGTCGTAGACGAACGCCTTGCGGAACATGACCCGGCACAGGCCGACGAACACCACCATCAGGATGACGATCATCGGCGCCATGTGCACGAGGAAGTCGTTGAAGGTGAGCCCGCCCCGGCTGGCGATGATGATGTTGGGCGGGTCGCCGACCAGGGTGGCGGCCCCGCCGATGTTGGAGGCCAGCGCCTCGGCGATGAGGAACGGCACCACCGGCAGCGCCAGGCGCTCGCACACCAGGAACGTCACCGGCGCGATCAGCAGCACCGTGGTGACGTTGTCCAGCAGCGCCGAGGCCAGCGCGGTGATGACCACCAGCAGCACCATCAGCCGGAACGGGCGTCCCCTGGCCCGTTTGGCGGCCCAGATCGCCAGGTACTCGAACACGCCTGTCTGCTTGAGCACCCCGACGATGACCATCATGCCCAGCAGCAGGAAGATGACGTTCCAGTCGACACCGGTCTCCGAGGAGAAGAACGCCGCCTCGGCGTCGCTGGCGTGGATGACCAGCATGATTCCGGCTCCGCCGAGGGCGGAGGCGACCCGGTGGATCCGCTCGGTCGCGATCAGCGCGTAGGCGCCGAGGAAGACCGCCACCGACAGCCAGGCCAGAGCCGTCATGAGGCGAGCATCCGCTCCATGAGCGCCTGCAGCGTCACCGCGCCGTGCAGGCGGCCCTCGCCCACCACGGCGACCAGCGGGCTGTGGGTGCGGGCCATCAGCGCGGCGATCTCCAGCACGGTGGCGTCCGGGTCGGTGACCGGTAGCTCGCGCGGTGTGGGTGGTAGTGCCTGGCGTACGGTCTGGCCGGCGACGTTGCGCAGGAAGGCGTCGGCGTGGGCCTCGTCGACCACCCGGGCCAGCGCCGGATCGTCCTGGCAGTAGCCGGGCACCGCCAGGGCCAGCACCTGGGTGCCGGCCAGGATGCTCAGCGGCAGCCCGCCGGAGTCCATCACGATCAGGCCCGGCAGATCGTGGTCGGCCAGCAGCCGGGCCGCGTCCAGCACGGAGGTGTCGAGGGTGACGGTGGGAAAATCGACGAGCAGGTCACGAGCGCGCATGAGGGCACTTTCAGGGGTAGGCGACAGAACTACCGACCAGACTTCCCGGCGCACCTTCGACGGACCCTATCAATGATCGCCGATCCGGGAGAAATTCACCCCTGCCGGGGCTCAATGCCGGGGCTCAACGGCTCGCGGGGCCACGTCACCGGCGGCCGAGGACCTTCTCCACCGCGTCGGCCGCCGCCGGAGCCCCGCCCGCGGCGGCCATCTCCCGCCGCATCCACGCCAGCCGCTCGCGAACGTGCTCGTCGCCGGCCACGTCCTCCACGGCCCGCCACAGCGCGTCGGGGGTGATCTCGCCCGGCGGCAGCACCGTGCCCAGGCCCAGTGCGGCGATGCGGTCGGCGTTGGCCCGCTGCTCGGCCATCTGCGGCACCGCCACCATCGGCACCCCGAAGTGCAGGCTCTCCATCGTGCCGCCCATCCCGGCGTGCGTGACGAATGCCCGCGCGTGGCGCAGCACGGCCGGCTGCGGCGCGTGCCGGTGCACCTCCACGTTGGGCGGCACCGGTCCCAGCGTCCTCGGGTCCACCTCGCCCACGGCCAGCACGACCTGCCAGGGTCGATCCGCCGCCGCGCGCAGCACGGTGCGGTAGAAACCGGGCCGGTCGTTGTAGGCGGTGCCCAGCGAGACCAGCGCCACCGGGAGATCACCGGAGGGTTCCCAGCCGCCCTGGTAGGCACGCTCGGTGATGCCCGGGCCGACGAAGGCGTACCGGTCGGTGAAGGTCTCGCCGGCGTACTGGAAGGCGCGCGGCAGCATCACCAGCTTGAGCGCGGCCTCGTCGCCCCGCGTGAACGCCTGCAGGTCGCGAAACCCCTCCGCCCGCAGGAAGCGGCCCAGCCGGACGGCCATGAGCAGGAAGCGCGGGCTCAGCGGGTTGAACCTCGTGTACTCGGTGGCCATCGACCAGTGCTCGTTGCTGACCAGGTTGGGCCAGGTCTCCACCGCGGGCACCCGCCATCGCCGGGCCAGGACCCGGCCCCACCAGCCCATCGGCCCGTCGTGAACCACCAGGTCGGGGGGCGGGCCCCCGCTCAACTGCGGGAGCATCGCCCTTGTCTCGTCGAGCAGCAGGCCCATGGCGCGGGCGAGCTCCCTGCCGTGCATCTGCGGTGCCTCGATGTCGTCGCGGCCCTCCCAGGTGGAGGTGATCGGGACGACCTCGGCGCCGGTCTCGGCGACGCGCTCGGCGTATGCCGCCGTGGTGGCGTAGGTGACCCGGTGGCCGCGCCGTACGAGCTCGGCGGCGAGACCCAGCGTGGGGTTGACGTGTCCGGAGGCGGCGGGGGCGAAGAACGCAACGGTTGCCATACCGGTGTATTATAATACGTACGTATGGAAAAGGGGAGGGCATGCCGAAGCAGGTCGATCACGACGAGCGGCGCCGGCACATCGCCGAGGCTGTGCTGCGCGTCGCGGGCCGCCACGGGCTGGACCGCGCCACGCTGCGCGACATCGCCGTCGAGGCGGGCATCTCCCTCGGGGCCGTGCAGCACTACTTCCACAGCAAGGACGAGCTGCTCCGGCACGTGATCGACTACATGGGCGAGCAGGTCACCGCGCGGATCGTGGCCGGACTCGGCGACCTCGGCGAGTCCGTCTCCGAGCGGGCCATCCTGGGGGTGATGGTCGCCGAGATGCTGCCGCTGGACGCCCGCCGCCGGGCCGAACGCCGCGTCGTCCAGGCATTCGGCGTCCGCGCCGCGGACGCCCCCCACCTGGCCGAGCCCCTGCGGGAGGGGTACCACTGGCTGCACGAGCGGGTCGCCGAACTGATCGGCCAGGCCCAGCGGGCCGGCGAGATGCGGCCCGAACTGGACGCCGAACGCGAGTCGATCGCGCTGCTCGCCATGATCGAGGGCCTGGCCTTCGACATCCTGCTCGGCGTGCGCGATCCCGACCAGGCCGTGGCGAGCGTGCATTACCACCTGGACCGGCTGGCGGTCCGGTAGGCCTCCCGGCCGCCCCGGTGGGCGTCGGTGCCCACCGGGGCGGGTGAGGATCAGGTGGCGCGGTCGGGCCGTACGGCAGGGTGAGCGGACCGTCCCTGTTGTCGTGCCGCCCACACGGTGCGTTCGGTGCGCACCGTCAGGTCGTCCCTGTGCAGGATGCCGTGGGGGCCGTCGGTGTCGAACAACCGGTCGAGAGCGGCGAGGTCCTCGGCGGGGGAGAGGAGCGGCCGCCAGGGACCGATCACCGCGGTGTGCGACTCGCCTTGGAGGTGTCCTCGCGGGTTTGGTGACCGCGGCGCGCCTCGCGGTCGAAGATTCCGGGGACTCCGGCCGGACCGCCGACGGCGCCGATGCGGCGCCAAGATATCAGCCTTTACTTATATAAGTGTAGGCCGGTACGATCTCCGTCGTGCACGCGTTCGACATCCTCGGCGCCCTCGTGCGCCGGCGCATTCTGGAGCTGCTCGCCGACGGTGAGCAGACCTCCGGGGCGATCACGGACGTCATCCGGGCCGAGTTCGCCATCTCCCAGCCGGCTGTCTCCCAGCATCTGCGTGTGCTGCGTGACAGCGGGTTCGCGTCGGTGTGGGCTGAGGACCCTCGGCGGTTCCACGCTGTCGAGCCCGCGCCGCTGAGCGAGGTTGACGCGTGGCTGGACCGGTTTCCGCCGGTCCTGGGAACAACGCCTCGACGCTCTGGGGACCGAGCCGGCCCGGGGCAGGTGTGCACGCCTGCCCCGGGCCAGTGGGGAACCCACCCGGCAGGCCGGGTCCGGCACCGATACGGTCAAAACTGATCCACCACCGACAGAGGCATGACATGAAAGACGTACTGGACGAGCTGGCCGCCGTGCACCGGGCGATGGGCAACGGCAGAGTGCCCGCCGGCGAGGCGTACACCGTGGAGCTGCGGCGTCGATACGACGCGGAGATCGACGACGTCTGGAACGCCATCACCAACCCCGAGCGGCTGCGCCGCTGGTTGAAGCCGGTCACCGGGGACCTTCGGCCTGGCGGAAAGTTCGAGTTGGACGGTGGTGAGCACGGCGACATCCTCCGGTGCGAGCCGCCGCGTCTGCTCAAGGTGTCCTGGCTCTACGGACCGGACGCCGACGCCTGGCCCGGCACGAGCGAGGTGGAAGTGCGCCTGGTCCCGGGCCCCGCCGGCGACACGGAGCTCGAGCTGATCCACGCAGCGTTCATCGGGGAGCCCTCCTTCCCCACTTATGGCCCAGGCGCCGGCGGCGTCGGCTGGGACCTGGCTCTGCTCACCCTGGCCCGGCTCCTGGCCGATGGTGAGATCGCCGACCACGAGGAGTTCGAGAAGTCGCCCGAAGGACGTGAGTTCAGCCGGCGCAGCGCCGCAGCCTGGGGCCAGGCTCATCTGGCCGCCGGTGGCGAACCGGAGCACGTCGCGGCCGCAGTCGAGGCCACCACCAAGTTCTACGCACCCGACCCGGCCTGACATTCCTACTGCGGTGGGCTGACCGGCGCCTTCGGCGCTCGCACCCACGATGAGAATGACGAATCGCCGGGCGGAGGGCCGCCCCCACACTGCGTAAGCACATCAACGCGTACCGAGATTGGACAGTGAACGCACCCTCTGGCACCCAACCGCAGATCACACGTCTGCCCTTCACCTCACGGACACAGAATGCAGTGCCCTCAGCCGAGGAGCACGACGAGCAGTACAAAAGCACGTCGTCCCACACCTAGAAGGAAAAGAATGATGCGCCCATGAAATACACCGTCTCCATCGAGATCGCCCTGCCGCGGGAGAAGACGGTCCCGCTGCTCGCCGACCCGGCACACCTGCCGAAATGGCTGCAGGGCCTGGTGCTGCACGAGCCGCTGAGCGGGGAGCACGGGCAGCTCGGCACCAAGTCGCGGGTCGTGATGCAGATGGGCCAGCGGAAGATCGAGTGCACCGAGACCATCACACGCCGGGAACCGGCAGACCTGCGTGAGATCCCGAAAACGAGTGTCGTTCACTTCGACCGCGAGATCGTCGGCGAGGGCATGTGGAGCGCCGTGCGCGACCGGCTGACCGAAGCCGGCCCGGAAACGACGCTCTGGGAGAGCGAGAACGAATACCGGTTCAGCGGCTTTCTGATGAAGCTGGTGGGACTTCTGATGCCCGGCGCCTTCCGCAAGCAGTCGCAACAGCACATGCAGGACTTCAAGGCGTTCGCCGAGCAGGGAAAGGACGTCCGCGAAGCGACGGACTGACGATGCCCTCGGCTACCACGACAAGACCACCGCTCGACTCCTCAGAGAAAGCGGTGGGGCATGGAGCAGCTACGCCCCTGGAGATCACGGCCGACCCGGCGCCAGGGTGACGCTGTGATCAACAAGCCACCAGGAATCGCCCAGGAGAACGAACCTACCGGCGTCGAACTACAGATCGACGAGTGGCTGATCGCGGGCTCGCGCTGCTTCGTGTGGGCGTCTCACAGTCAACCGCGTGCTGACGACTACGAATACGGGCTCAGGCATCTGACGGGTTCCTGGTGGGGCTGCCGAGAGTGGGACGGCCGGTAATCGACAGCTCCTGTTCCTCGCGCCGGTTGGAGGCGAGCTCCCCGCGCTTGCAGAACTTGATGTAGTCGCCTGCGCCGTTGTAGTTCTCCACCACGTTCAGCCCGGACTCGGTCTCCCGCTGAAGATCGCGGTCACGGAGCCAGCGGGCGAGAAAGACGGTGCGCTGGGCGCGGCCGGCCTCCAGCATCGCCGCGTAGGCGGGGTGGGTGGTCTCGCTGGTGAACCGGCGCAGCGGGGCTTCGGTGGACGCGGTCCTCAGCCGGATCGCGGTGGCGTACTTCATCATTCGTAGTTCTGGGTGATGATGTCCCACCGGATCGGCCTGGTCAGCGCGGGTCCCCCCCACACCCTGGCGGGTGTCTCCACGGCTTCGAGGTGGGTTCGCTGGGTTTTCCGCGATTGCCGCCGGTTTCGCCGGGATCAGGGGTTTGCCGATCGGCGACCCTGGGCTACTGTTCTAGAACTAAAGCCACTGTTCTAGAACTGTACAGAGGGAGAATACGATCATGGGCGAGATGTCCCGGTCCGGCCGGCAGGGCGTCACGGTGCCCGCCGCCCGCGCGATGAGCGACCCCGGCGCCACCGGCCGGTTCGGAACCTACGGCGGGCGGTACGTGCCGGAGTCGCTGGTCCCGGCCTGCCACGAGATCGAGGCGGCCTTCCGCGAGGCCTGGAGCGACCCCGAGTTCCGCGGCAGGCTCGACACCCTGCTCACGGTCTACGCAGGGCGCCCCACTCCGCTGACCCCCGCCTGGCGGCTCTCGCGCGAGCTCGGCATCACCCTGTTCCTCAAACGCGAGGATCTCGCGCACACCGGCTCACACAAGATCAACAATGTGATCGGCCAGGCGCTGCTCGCTCACCGGATGGGCAAGGAACGGCTGCTGGCCGAGACCGGCGCGGGCCAGCACGGCGTCGCCACGGCCACCGCCGCGGCGCTCCTGGGCCTCGAGGCGACCGTGTTCATGGGCGAGCGCGACATCGAACGGCAGGAGCTCAACGTTCTGCGGATGAACGCGCTGGGCGCGAAGGTCGTGCCGGTCACGACCGGGAGCCGCACCCTCAAGGACGCCTGCAACGAGGCGATGCGGCACTGGGTGTCGTCGACGGACGACTCCTACTACTGCATCGGGTCGGTGATGGGCCCGCATCCCTATCCGTGGATGGTGCGCGAGTTCCAGCGGGTGATCGGTGAGGAGGCCCGCGCCCAGTGCGCCGCCGAGCTCCCCGTCGGCGTGCCCGACTACGTGGTCGCCTGCGTCGGCGGCGGCTCCAACGCCGCGGGCACGTTCGCCGGCTTCGTCGACACCACCGCCCGGCTCGTCGGCGTCGAGGCCGAGGGCGGCGCGGCGGCGACCTTCGGCAGGGCCGGGGTGCTGCACGGCTTTCGCTCGCTGGTCCTGCAGGACGAGGACGGCCAGGTGACGGAGGCCCACTCGGTCGCGGCCGGCCTCGACTATCCGGGGATCGGCCCCGAGCACGCCCATCTACGCGACGAAGGGCGCGCCCGCTACGAGACCGTGAACGACGAGGAGGTCCTCCAGGCGCTGCTGTGCCTGGCCCGCACCGAGGGGATCCTGGCCGCGCTGGAGTCCTCGCACGCCGTGGCCTGGGTGATCCGGGCCGCCAGGTCCGGCGAGATCGCGCCGGGGTCGACCGTGATGCTGACTCTCTCCGGCAGGGGAGACAAGGACATCGCCTCCCTCAAGGAGCTGCTGTGAGCGAGTCCCTGGAAGAGTTCCTGGTCGCACGCCGTGGCACGGGGCGTTCCCTGCTGGTGCCCTATGTCACCGCCGGGGTCACCCCCGGATGGGCGGACGTCGTCCACGCCTACGCCGATGCCGGAGCCGACGCCGTCGAGCTGGGCTTACCCTTCTCCGACCCCATGCTGGACGGCGTCACGATCCAGGAGGCCTCCGACCGGGCGATCGCGGCCGGGACCACGGTCAGGAGAATCCTCGAGAAGGTCGCGACGCTCGACGCCGGTGTGCCGCTCATCGCGATGACCTACAGCAATCTGGTGGTGCAGCAGAGCGCCGCGCGGTTCTGCGCGGCGCTCACCGCGAGCGGGCTGCGCGGGCTGATCGTGCCCGACTCGCCGCTGGAGGAGGCCGGGGAGCTGGCCGACGCCGCGGCGGCCGAGGGCCTGGATCTCGCGCTGCTCGCCGCTCCGTCCTCCTCCCGGGCCAGGCTGCGCGAGATCGCCGAGCGCAGCCGGGGCTTCGTCTACGCCCTGACCCGCATGGGCACCACCGGCGAGCGCGGCGAGGTTCCCGAGCGGGCCGCCCGGCTCGGCCGCGAGCTCAAGGGACTCACCGACCGGCCGGTCCTGTTCGGTTTCGGGGTCTCCAACCCGGCGCAGGCCGCCGAGCTGGCGGGTCATGCCGACGGCGTCGTGGTGGCTTCGGCGCTGATGCGCAAGCTCCTCGACGGCGCCGGGCCAGGCGAGCTGGGAGGATATGTGGCGAGCATTCGACGCGCACTCGACCAGGGAGCCTGATGAGCAGTACGCCCCGCTACCGCGCCATCGCCGACGACCTGACCCACAAGATCAGGTCGGGCCACTACCGCGCGGGCGAGGCGTTGCCCGCGCAGCGTGAGCTCAGCGCCTCCTACGGCGTGACGATGATGACGCTGCGGCAGGCGTTGCAGGTCCTCAGCGGCGAGGGCCTGATCGTCCAGCGGGCCGGCCGCGGCACCTACGTGACGCCGGCCAGCGCGCAGTACCCTCTCGACACGCTGCGCAGTCTCGGCGACGATCTGCGCAGGCAGGGTTACCCCCTGCGCACCGAGGTGCTCTCGGCCGCGATCCGGCAGGCCCCGCGCTCGCTCATCCGGCTGCTGGGCGACGCGCCGGCCGGCGCTCGGGTCCTGCGGCTGGCACGCGTACGGCATCTGCTGGGCCGGCCCGCCGTCCACCAGATCTCCTGGATCGCCGAGCCGCACGCCTCGGCGATCAAGGGGGCCGATTTCACCGAGACCCCGCTGTACACCGCGCTCGCCGG
Source organism: Streptosporangium sp. H16 (assembly GCF_051918855.1). Classification (NCBI taxonomy): domain Bacteria; kingdom Bacillati; phylum Actinomycetota; class Actinomycetes; order Streptosporangiales; family Streptosporangiaceae; genus Streptosporangium; species Streptosporangium sp. H16. Next base: position 144,654 of record NZ_JBPXMD010000015.1, on the reverse strand, counting down.
CGCCGGCGCGCGCGTGCACCGGGCGACCGAACGGATCAGGCCGGCCCTGCTCACCGCCCCGGTGGCGGCGCGGCTGCGGCATCCGGCGGGCAGCCCGGTCTTCGTCAGCGAGCGGGCGACCTATGACGACCAGGGCGCCCTGGTCGTCATGGACCACGCCACGATCCTCGGCGAGTGGATGGAGATCAGGGCCGAGCGCAAGGCCACCGACCTGTCGCTGCACTGGGTCTCCCAGCGCTGACCGTTCCCTAGCGCCGTTTTTCCCGCCCGTTCTCCTCGGCGGACGAGGCGGGCGACGTGGAGGCGGCGATGCCGCCCAGCAGGTTGGCGACCAGGGCCTCGGCGAACTCCTCGGTCAGCGGCTGGTCGGGGATGAGAAGCCGGTGGTAGCAGGCGCCCCACAGCTGGTCGACGACCACCTCGGGATCCAGGCCCGGACGCAGCTGGCCGCGCCGCCCGGCCCTTCGCAGGGCCTGCACGGCCAGAGCCCGGCGCGGGCCCGAGTAGTGCTCGCGGTAGACCGCCGCCAGATCGGGATCGGTCTGGGCCTGGCCGATGAGCTGCGGCACGACGGTCCCGGCCCGGGTGTCGCGCATCAGGCGTACGAACGCCTTCAGCTGCGCGGTGAGATCGGCGGCGATGTCGCCGCTGTCGGGAAAGGCCAGGACGGGGCCGACCACGCCGAAGTAGCCCTCCAGGGCCAGTGCCCCCTTGGAGGGCCACCACTTGTGCAGCGTGACCCGGCTCGCGCCCGCCAGGGCGGCGACCTTCTCCACGGTGAAACCGGCCATGCCCTCGGCCAGCAGGAGCTCACCGGCCGCCCGCAGGACCTCCCGGCGCACCTGGTCGGCCGGGCGGCGCCCACGCCCGCGCCGGGCGGGCGGGCTGAGGGGCGGGCTGGGGTGCGTCACGGTCCACCTCCCGAAAAGCGCGCACGCGGCGCGACCACAGATATGTACAGAGTGTATACATTTTGCGGGGGAACCGCTCCGCGAGCACCGCTGATCGGCGATCAGCTCTCCTCCGGCCCCGAGCGGGCCTGGCCGCTTCGCCGCAGCAGCATGGCGGCGAGGTTCGCCCGGGTGTTCCTGTCGAAGTCCGCGCTGTCGTTGACCCGCGGAAACGGCCCCTCGGGCACCGCCACCCCGAGAAATCCGCACAGCGGCTCCCAGCCCTGACCGACCTCGAACCGCAGCAGCCTGCCGGGCGGGATCGCCGCCACGACGTCGTCGATGTGCGCCTGGAAGGTCCTCAGCAGCCACGCGGGGTCCTCCCAGCGCCCGCCGAAAACCCGCTCCTCGACGGTGAGCCTGGTCATCTTCGTGAACGCGGCGAAGTCGGTGCCCAGCAGCGAGGAGAGCCCGCGCATCGCCCTTCCGCCAAGCCCGCGCCCGCGCCGGCGCTGCTTGAAGACGGTGGCGTTCATGCTGGCCAGCCAGCGCTGCGGATCCCGCACGGTGAGCACGACCTTCGCCTCGGGAAAGTGACCGGCGAGCTCACGCCAGTAGGCGGCCGAGGGCCAGTCCACGCACGAGTGGTACCCCCGCAGCAGGTCCTCCCAGCTCACCGGCCGTCCCTCGGCCAGGGCGAGCCACCGGCGGATCTGCTCCGGCCGCTCGATCACCTCCTTCATGTGGTGACACGGCCCGTACCCCAGCTGCTCCAGGGCCGTCTTGAGCGAGAGCGTTCCCGTACGGCCGAAACCTGCCCCGATGATGCGCATGATCTTTGCCATTCCCCCCGGACACCGCGCGGCGGCTACCGGGGCAATGTCTCATCATCGTCGAAGACCGGCGAGAAGCCTCGCCGGTCACAGGGACGGGGGCAGGCGAGCGCGCCGGGGTCGGCGGCGACCAGGCCGGAGAAGCGCCCGGGCGCGAAGAAATCCCTCGCCGCCGCCGCCACGTCGCCAGGCGGCACGGCGGCCAGGCGGCGGGGGAAGTCGAGCAGCCACAGCGGGTCCCTGCCCTTGGCCGCCATGTCGGCCAGGGGCGGAGGCGAAGGCCGCGCGCGGGGCCAGGCGGGTGGCCATGGAGCCGAGCGCGTAGGCCCGGGCGGAGTCGATCTCCCGCTCGGTGGGAGGGTGGGTCCGCATCCGGCGCAGCTCGGCGGCCAGTACCTCGAGCGCGGCGCCGGTGGTGGCCGCCGCCGTGTCGGCCTCGACGGCCAGCAGCGCGCTGCCGGGGTGGGTGTCGAAGAAGGTCGTGACGCCGTACACGTAGCCCTTGTCTTCGCGCAGGCTTCTCGACAGCCTGGAGGACAGGTAGCCGCCCAGCACGTTGAGGGCCAAGAAGAGGGCCGGATAGCGCGGGTGCTCGACCGTCACCGCCTGCGCGCGCAGGCGGACGCGCGACTGCGGCGCGCCGGGCCGCGGCAGCAGCGCGAGGCGGCCGCCCTCGATCTCGGGCAGCGGCGGCAGGGGCGGCAGGGGCGGCAGGGGCGGCGGGGGCGGCGGGCGCAGCGCTCACCGGCCCCGCCGCCCCTGCCGCCGCTGGGCCTGACCGTGGTCGTGCTCGCGGCGGGCGCGCTCGCCGGCGCGCTGGGCAGGTACGTGCTCGAGCGCATGGGGGAGGGCATCGTCTACCGCGCCCGGCGCGCCCTGGTGGAGCGGATGCTGCGGCTGCCCGTCCGCGAGGTGGACCGGCTCAAGCCCGGCGCCCTGCTGTCTCGCGTCACCTCCGACACCACCTTGCTGCGCGCGGTGTTCACCAACGGGATCGTCGAGTCGGCCACCGCGGTGTTCATGCTGGTGGGCGCCGTGGTGATGATGGCGCTCATGGACGGGCTCCTGCTGCTGGTCACCGTGGGCGTGCTCGTCCTGGTCGGCGCCCTGGTGGGTCTGGTCATGCCGCGGATCCGGCGGGCCTCGATCCAGGCGCAGGAGTCGGTGGGGCAGATGGGCGCGGCGCTGGACCGGGCGCTGCAGGCCTTCCGCACGGTCAAGGCCACCGGCGCCGAGCAGCGGGAGATCGACGCGGTGACCGGCGCGGCCCGCCGGGCCCGCGACCGTGGTGTCGCCGTCGCCTGGTGGACCTCGGTGGCCGGCACCGCCTCCTGGGGCGCCGCCCGGCTCACCTTCGTGGCGGTGCTCAGCGTCGGCGGGGCCCGGGTCGCCTCCGGGGCCCTGCAGGTGTCGTCGCTGGTGGCCTTTCTGCTCTACCTGCTCTACCTGCTCTACCTGCTCTACCTGCTCTACCTGGTCGCGCCGATCGCCCAGCTGGTGCAGGGACTCACCCGGGTGCAGGGCGGCCTGGCCGCGCTCAGCCGGATCCGGGAGATCGAGGACCTCCCGGCGGAGGAGATCTCGCCGCGGGACACCGGCGGTGCGGGCCGGGAGAAGGGGGCGCCGGTCTGTGTGACGTTCGAGAACGTGGCCTTCGGCTACGGCGACGGCCGCCCGCCGGCGCACCGGGAGGTGTCCTTCGCCGTCCCGGCCGGCGGCGTGACGGCGCTGGTCGGCCCCTCGGGGGCGGGCAAGTCCACGGTCTTCGCCCTGCTGGAGCGCTTCTACGAACACCAGGCCGGCACGATCACCGTTGACGGGCGCGACATCCGGCGGTGGCGGACGGCCGAGCTGCGCGCCGCTCTCGGCTACGTGGAGCAGGACGCGCCGGTGCTGGACGGTACGCTTCGCCAGAACCTCCTGTGGGCGGCGCCGCACGCCTCGGGCGAGGCCGTCGGGCGGGTGCTCGGGCTGACGTGGCTGCAGGAGCTGGTCGCCCGGCTCCCTGAGGGGCTGGACAGCCAGGTGGGTCATCGCGGCGTCATGCTCTCCGGAGGCGAGCGCCAGCGGGTGGCCATCGCGAGCTCGCCGCCACCCAGTTCCTCGCCGCCCGGCCCGCCTGACGGCAGGCCCCGCCGTCCCGGATCGCGGGACCCCGGGCGCGGGCCCCCCATCCGCCCGTAGGCGGGGAATAATCCGTTGTACGCCGCTGCTGAGGCGGTCACTATGGTCACCATGTTCCGGCACGCTCGCCTCGTGACACCCGCCGCCGCGGGTGCCTTCGGGCGTGTCCGCGACGGCCTGGAGCGCTGACCTCTTCCCGTGAGTCCCGAGGTGACCCGGCGGGGGGAGGTAGCCGGCCCGTAGACGGGTCACCACGGATCCAGGCAGTGCGAAGGAAGAGACATCATGGCCAAGCAGGCCTACGTGCGCAACAAGCCGCACCTCAACATCGGCACGATGGGACATGTCGACCACGGCAAGACCACGCTGACCGCCGCGATCACCAAGGTGCTCGCCGAGCGGGGGCAGGCCACCTACACGCCGTTCGAGCGGATCGACCGTACCCCCGAGGAGCACCTGCGGGGCATCACGATCAACATCTCGCACGTCGAGTACGAGACCGCCACCAGGCACTACGCCCACGTGGACATGCCGGGCCACGCCGACTACGTGAAGAACATGATCACGGGGGCGGCGCAGCTCGACGGCGCGATCCTCGTCGTGTCCGCCCGGGACGGCATCATGCCCCAGACCAGGGAGCACGTCCTGCTCGCCAGGCGGGTGGGCGTCGAGCACCTGGTCGTCGCGGTCAACAAGGCCGACGGCGCCGACCCCGAGCTGGCCGACCTGGTCGAGCTGGAGCTGGCCGACCTGCTCGCCGAGCACGGCTACCACGACGTGCCGATGGTGCGGGTGTCGGGGCTGCGGGCGCTGGAGGGCGACCCGGAGTGGGCGGCGTCGGTCCAGGCGCTGCTGGCGGCGGTGGACGAGCACATCCCCGTGCCGGTCAGGTACGTGGACGCGCCGTTCCTGATGCCGGTGGAGAACGTGCTCACGGTGAGCGGCCGGGGCACGGTCGTCACCGGCGCCATCGAGCGGGGCGCCGTGCGCGTGGGCGACTCGGTGGAGGTCGTCGGGCTCGGCGACGGGTTCAGCGCGGTGGTCACCGGGGTGGAGACGTTCGGCAAGACGATGGAGCGGGGCGAGGCGGGCGACAACGCCGCCGTGCTGCTGCGCGGCGTCCGGCGTGAGCAGGTGCGGCGCGGAATGGTGCTGGCGGCCCCGCGCAGCCAGCGCGCCCGCCGGTCCTTCACCGCCCGGCTGTACCTGCTGACGGCCGAGGAGGGCGGGCGGCGCCGGCCGATCGCCTCCGGGTACCGGCCGCAGTTCTACCTGCGCACCACCGACGTGCCGGGTGAGCTGACGCTGCCCTCGCCGGCCCGGCCCGGCGACACCGTGGAGGTGTCGGTGGAGCTGGGCAGGGCGGTGGCGGTCGAGCCGGGCCTGGGTTTTGCGATCCGCGAGGGCGGGCTCACGGTCGGCGCGGGCACGGTCTTGACCGTGGCGGACTGACCGATCGCCGCCGTAGCGCGTGGGACGGGCCCGCCCGTCCCACGCGGGCACCCGCCCCCTCACACCCTCCCGGCGCGGGCCTGCGCCGGGAGGGTGTGAGGGGAATCGGATCGCCGGGGCGGGCGGCGTTTCTCAGCCGCCGGCCCCGGGCGTCCAGTTCCGTACGACCGGGGCGTACTCGGCGGGCTTGTCGCCGACCTTGAGGCCGGGGTTGACCAGCCAGCTCTGATAGGCGGGGGTGAACATCTGGTAGACCGACGCCGGGGGCACCGAGCTCGCCTCGTCGAGCTGGGCGCGCAGTTCGGCCGGCAGCTCGACGTCGAGCGCGGTCAAGGTGGTGTCGAGCTGGCCGGTGTTGCTCGCCCCGACGATGGCGGCGGCGACCCCGGGCTGGGTGGCGACCCAGTTGAGCGCGACCTGGGCCATCGTCAGCCCGAGCTTGTCGGCGACGTTCTCGAGCGTGGCCAGCAGCCGCCATTCCCGCTCGGTCCGCTGCTGTGCGGGCGAGCCCGCGCCGGTGAGCCGGCCCTCCCCGGTCAGGCCATGATCGGTGGAGCGGTACTTGCCGGTGAGGAAGCCGCCGCCCAGCGGGCTCCACGCGGTGATGCCGAGCCCCAGGCTCTGCCCCATCGGCACGTGCTCGGTCTCGATCGCCCGGTCGATGAGGGAGTAGGGCAGCTGCAGGTTGATCACCGGCTCCAGGGAGTGGGCCTCGGCGTAGGTCTGGGCCCGCGCCGCGTACCAGCTCGGCACGTCCGACAGGCCCGCGTAGCGGATCTTCCCGGCCCTGGTGAGGTCGTCGAGGGTGCGCATGACCTCCTCGACGGGAGTGATCCGGTCCCAGGTGTGCAGCATGAACAGGTCGATGTAGTCGGTGCGCAGGCGGCGCAGCGACGCCTCGACCGCTCTGATCATGTGCTTGCGGCCGTTGCCCCCCGCGTTCGGGTCCTTGGGGTCGACGCTGTTGGTGAACTTGGTGGTGAGCACCACCCTGTCGCGCACCTTGGCGGCGGCGATGAGGTTGCCGAGGATGGTCTCGCTCTCGCCCGCGGTGTAGAAGTCGGCGGTGTCGACGAAGTTGCCGCCCGCTTCGAGATAGCGGTGGAAGATGGCGCCGGACTCCTGCTCGGTCTTGCCGTACGCGGCGTGGAAACCGCCGGTGCCGAAGTTCATCGTGCCCAGGGCCAGCCGGCTGACGCGCAGCCCGGAACGTCCGAGCAGGTAGTAGTGATCCAAAGACATGGGGTGTCACTTCCGTTCGTGGGCAGAGCCCAGGAGATTGGTCCGTCCCGGTTCCCGCGTGTCTCCCGGCGGGAATCGGATGGCGAAGGGCGGGTGAGCCCGCGTGGCCGCCCCGGCTTGCCTGGCCTGCCCGGACGGTCCGGACGGACCGGGCAAGCCGGGGCGGCGGCCGCAGGCACGCCCTTTCTGAACCGTGCGGTCCATTCATCAGCTTGCGGACAAAAAAATGGACTGTCAAGTCCAAAACCTGAGGTCGGAACGCCCCGGCCCGGCCGCTCTCACCGGCCCCGCCCCGGCCCACGGGCCGAGAATGTCGCGCTCGCCGTCGACGATCGCCTCCTCACGAGACGGGGCTCTGCGTGATTCGGTACGGAATCCGGCGCCGGCCCCCTTGGGGCCCGATGCTCGGGTCGGCATCACCGGGGGCAAGGAGAAGATCGCTTTGGGCTTGCTCCTTATGGATTATTCGGTCGTTGGGCTGCTATGACGGGTGAGACCGGCGTAGTACTTTGCTCGCATGTCCTGCTCAAGCGATGCAAGGTGGACCGCTGGCTCACGCCGGAAAGCCGTCAGGGTCGCCATCGCGGGGATCGTTGCCGGGTCGCCGATTTGCTTGGGTTCGTCGGTTGCGTACGCGTCGGACGGGGCGCCGCGGGCCAACGCCGTCGTCGTCTGGGACAGGAACGCCCAGATCGCCATGTGGGACGTCGCCCAGCAGCAGCCGCCGGAGCAGTCCCGTAGCGCCGCCATGGTGCACGGGGCCATCTACGACGCGGTGAACGCGATCGCGGGCACTCCGTACCAGCCGTACCTGACCGCGCCTCGCGTCAAGGGGGCCACGTCAATGGACGCGGCCGTGGCGAGCGCCGCCTACCGGGTGCTGAGCGCGCTGTTCCCCGATCAGCGGGAGAGGCTGACGACGCAGTACGACGAGGCGCTGGCCGGGATTCCGGCCGGCGGCCCCAGGCAGCGTGGCATCGCGGTCGGCGATCAGGCCGCCTCGGCGATGATCGCGGTACGGAAGAACGACGGGGCCTACGGCGACCAGACCTGGGCCGTGGGCACCAAGCCCGGTCAGTGGCGGCCGACGCCTCCCGCCTTCGCCTCGAGCGGCGCCTGGATCGCTCACCTCAAGCCGTTCCTCATCCCCAGCGGGTCCATGTTCCGCACCTCCGGCCCGCCGACGCTCACCAGCAAGCGCTATGCCGAGGACATCAACGAGGTCAAGGAGATCGGCTCGAAGACCAGCACGGTAAGGACCGAAGACCAGACACAGGCCGCGATCTGGTGGCACGACCGCAATGGGGGCGGCGACTGGGAGATCAAGCGCCGGCTCGCGACGACGCAACGGCTCGGCACGCTCCAGACGGCGCGGATGTACGCGATGGTGAATCTGTCCAAGGCCGATGCCACGATCGCCTGCAACAGCGAGAAGGCTGCCTGGCACTTCTGGCGGCCGATCACCGCGATCCGGGAGGCCGGCACCGACGGAAATCCGGACACGAAGCCCGATTCCGACTGGGAGCCCCTGCTCGACACGCCACCGCATCCCGACTTCACCTCCGGGCACACCTGTTCCACCGGGGCGAGCATGTCGTCACTGACGCACTTCTTCGGCCGGGACGACCTGTCCTTCAGCGCGTTCAGCCCCCAGGCGGGCGCCACCAGGTACTACCACAGTTTCTCGCAGGCGCTCGCCGAGGTCATCGAGGCCCGGGTGTGGGGTGGTATTCACACCCGCTCGGCCGATGTGCAGGGGGCGGAGATCGGCAAGCGGGTGAGCGCGTACATGGGGGCGCACTACTTCAAGCCTGTGAACTGAATTTTCGGCGGCGATCAAACCTGAGTGCCGGGAGCCCAGGGCCCCGGCGCGGCGGCTCCTCACCCCCGGCCCCGCTCACAAACGCCCAGGCTCCCGCCCGCTACGGCGACGGGGGCCTGGAAGTGCGAAGGTAGGTGATGCCCATGTCCAGGGCGGCCTCCAGATGGGCCGTCTGACCGGTGGACATGTGGATCAGAACACCCCCCTGGATGCCGGCGAGCAGGGCGGCCGCCGCCCGGTCGGGGTCCAGGCCCGGGTCGATCTCCCCGGCCTCCTGCATGTGCCGCACGCCGGCGGCGATCTCGGCCTGCCAGCGGCGCATCAGCTCGGTGACCACGGCCTGGGCGCCGGGCGTGCCGCCGTCCAGCTGCGCCACGACGGAGCCGAGCGGGCACCGGGGACCCTGGTTGCGGTAGCGCTCGACGACCTTGTCGCGCCACAGCCGCCAGCCGGGCCAGGAGGTGAGATCGCCGAGCTGGGGCCGCTGGTCCTCCAGCACGCGGTCGGCCTCGAAACGGGCCACGGCCAGCAGCAACTCCTCCCGCCCGCCGGGAAAGTAGTGAAACAGCTGGCTCTTGCTCGTCGCCGTCACGGCCAGCACGTCGTCGAGGGTCGTGGCGGCCACACCGTGCTCGCGGATATGCGCGGCCGCCCCCTCGAGAACGCGCTGCCGCGTCGCGGCTCCCTTGCGGGTCAGCGAGCGCATGACACCCCCTGAACTGGACTTATCCCCTTATTTTACGGCGAGCGTCTCGCGGTGGGCGACCGGGCGCGGAACCGGGGCGGGACCGTCGCCGCGATCACGGCGCTGCAACAGGCGGCCCGGCTCAGTGAGGGTCGGCAGCGCGAAGCGGCCAGATTGCCGCGAGCCGCCGAGCTCGCGGTCGAATCCGGCCGTACCGTCGCCGTCGACACCGGCCTCAAATACCTCAGCGGCGACCTGTTCGGCCTCGGCGAGTAGCGCCGCACACCCCGCCGCATACCCCGCCGCACACCCCGCCGCACGGCTGGCCGCACGCGCCCACCGGCACCGGCGTCCATGACCACCACCTTCACGGCCAAAACGCCCCCCGCCCAGGACCGGCCCCGCCGACGGACGGCCGCGACGATGTAAAATGCCCGGGATCGACAACGAGGAGACCAGACATGGCAGGCGACGACGACATCTCCGGGTGATACCGGAGACCGATCAGCCCCGGCAGGCGCACATGACCGCCGCCGACGTGGCCAGGTCGTCATTCCCTGAATCCCTGTCCCGACGCCGGGCGGCTCCGGCACGCCCGGACCACGTACGCACGAGGTCTCCCGCATGTCCGACACACCCGTCACCCGCTCCAGCCTGCCCTTCTGTCACCCCGGTCGGCCCGACGACACACCCGCCCTCACCCCGGGCGGCGCTCACACGGGTCTCACCGCCTCCGGCGGCGCGCCCACCGCCACCCCGCCACACCTGATCGGCGAGGAACCCCGGCCCCCACGACACGACCACGCCGACCGGCGAGCGGCCGGCGAAGACGGGCAGGCCCGCCGATGAGTGAGGCACTGCTCGCCCACGACCTCGTACGAACCCTCGGCGCCCGACGCGTGCTCGACGGCGTCTCCCTCACCGCCGCCCCCGGTCACCGAATCGGACTGATCGGCGAGAACGGCGCGGGCAAATCCACCCTGCTACGCCTACTGGCCGGAACCGACACCCCCGACTCCGGCACCGTCACCCGGCCCGCCGACCTCGGCTTCCTGCACCAGGAAATGCCGTTCGACCCGCAGGCCACGATCACCGACGTCCTCGACGACGCCCTCCACCAAGCCCGCACCGACCTCGCCGAACTCGACCGCCTCACCAGTGCGCTCACCGACACCCCCCACGACACCACCCTGCTCACCGCCTACGGCACCAGACTCGACCAGGCACAACGACACGAGTCCTGGGACGCCGACCGCCGCGCGAAAATCATCCTCGACCGCTTCGGCCTCGGCGACCTTCCCCACGAACGCACCCTCACCTCACTGTCAGGCGGCCAGCGCGGACGACTCGCCCTGGCCGCGCTCCTGACCAGACGGCCCACCGCACTACTGCTGGACGAGCCCACCAACCACCTCGACGACACCGCCGCGACGTTCCTGCAAGAGCAACTCCGCCACATGACGGGAGTCGTGATCGTCGCGAGCCACGACCGGGCCTTCCTGGACGCGGTCTGCACGGACCTGATCGACCTGGACCCGGCGGTGAACGGCCCCGTCCGCTACGGAGGCGGATACAGCGCCTACCTGGCGGAAAAACACGCACAGCGCCAACGCTGGCAACGACGCCACGCCGAAGAACAGGAAGAACTCGACGAACTGCGCCGCGCCGTCGCGGTGACGGCCCGCCGGACACCGGCGGACGGGCTGAAACGCGACAACGAGAAAATGGGATACGGGCACGCCGCCGGACGCGTGCAGAAACAGATCTCGCGACGAGTGCGCGACGCCGCCCGCAGGCTCGCCGAACTGGAACGCGACCAGCTCCCCGCCCCACCGCCACCGCTGCGCCTGCGCCCCCGAACCCCGCCCGCCCACACCGGCGCCACTGACCTCGCGACACCCGGCACCACCCCCTTTCACGACCCCGACTCCCGCGACCCCGCCGATCAGAGCCTGCTGTCCCTGCGCGAGGTACGGGTGCCCGGACGGCTCTCGATCGACCGGCTCGACATGGCCCCGGGGGAGCGGCTGCTGATCACCGGCCCCAACGGAGCGGGGAAGTCCACCCTCCTGGCGGTATTGGCCGGACGGCTGAACGCGCGGGGACGGATACGGCGCAGGCACGGACTCACCACCGCACTGCTGACCCAGGACACCACCTTCGAACGACCCGACCGCACGGTGGAACAGACCTACCGGCTGGCGCTCGGCACCGAACGCGCCGAGGCCGTACCGCTGCGCTCGCTCGGCCTGATCGGCGCGCGCGACATGAACCTGCGGGTGGGGGAGCTGTCGGTCGGCCAGCGCCGCCGGCTCGCCCTGGCACTGCTGATGGCCGACCCCCCCGAGCTCCTCCTGCTCGACGAGCCCACCAACCACCTCTCGCCCCGCCTCTGCGACGAGCTGGAGGAGATGCTGGGCGCCGAAGGCCCCGGCGCGATCGTGATCGCCAGCCACGACCGCTGGTTACGCTCACACTGGCAGGGCCGCCATGTCCGCCTGTCTCACGAACAGGATCCGGCGCTCCGCACCAACCCACCCGCCTAAATGCCAAAAATCCGACAAATAGCAAATATTCTCTCTGGTGGTGGGGGAGAGGTCGCCCGAAGTCGCGTTCGCTCGGCAAAGCGACCCCGGCGAAACAGCAGACTGCGGCCGCGACCCGCTCCGCACACGCTCGCGACCGCCGGGGAGTACGGGCCGGCATTTGGTGAAGGTCACTCGTCTGCGCCGGCCCCGCCGGCCCCGGCCAAGGCCGCGCGAAGACGTTCGGCGAGGTCGAAAGCCTGCTGCAGCGACCAGGGAATCACCCCGTTCTCGGTCATCAGGGCGTGAAACTGCTGCTCGGGGTAAGGGGTTCCGGGCGGCAGTGGGGCGATGTGCCAGTGAAGGTGGGTGTTGCCCTGCTGACTGCCCAGCGAGAGCAGATAGGTGCGCTCGGAGGGAACGACCGCCTCGACAGCCACAGCGATCCGGCGGACCGTTCGCATCAACCGCAGATACGCCTCCTCCCCGAGGTCGCGGACCACGTGCTCGAGGTGTGCCTTGGGAGCCACCAAGACCTTGCCGGGCACTGTGGGGTAGCGGTCCAGGAAGGCGATGTGATGCTCGTCCTCGAAGACGATCTGTTCGAAGTCGTAACCGGGGGCACCCGCCAGGACGGCGCAGACGAAACAAGGGCCGCTCCTGGCCCGCCGAACGTAACCGGCGAGATCGAACGCCTCTTTTTTCCGCTCGGCCTTCGAAGCCAGGACGGGCGACTCCTCCCCGGAGGGATACAGACTCATGATCGCCACCATAGGCCAGGGCAGGCCGGCGGCCGCGGTGCCCGCCCCGGGGAAGAGCTTCTCGGCGTCGGTCTCAGACCCGGACCGCTTCAGCGTGATCTGGCGTGGAGCCTCGGGCGTTTACGCCCGGGAGGAAACGACGGCGCGGGAGGGCCCCCAGGCCCGAGCGGTGCTCTGACGGTCGGTTGCTGTGGGTAGCTCAGCCTGGCCGCTTCTGGTCCTCGATGTACTTCTTGACGATCGACAGGGGTGCCCCGCCGCAGGACGCGGCGAAATACGAAGGGGACCAGAAATGGCCGCCCCACACATGCCGGCGGATGTGGACCGGAAACTCCTTGCGCAGCAGTCGCGCCGAGACGCCCTTGAGGGAGTTGACCAAAGTCGAGAGCGCCACCTTGGGCGGATAGTGCACCAGCAGGTGGACATGGTCGTGCTCGCCGTTGAACTCCACCAGCGTGGCACCGAAGCTGTCGCACACCTCGATCATGATGTCTTCACAGCGACGCAGGATCTCCTCGGTGAACACCTCACGCCGATACTTGGGCATAAAGACCAAATGCGCATGCAGGCTGGAGACCACGCTACGGCCCCGCCGGATATCGGGGCTGGGTTCCCACCGCGGTGACATAGACCTAATGTTAGTGTGTTCGATTGTGAAACTGGTGGTACAGGTGAAGCTCCTTGCGACGCCGCAGCAGGCGGCGGCGCTGGAAGCCACCCTGGACGCCGCCAACCGAGCGGCGAATCTGGTCGCGGCGATGGCGTTCCAGCACCACTGTTTCCACACCTTCGACCTGCGCAAGCACACCTACAACCAGATCAAGGCCGAGTTCGGGCTGGCCGCCCAGGCCGCCCAGCATGTGATCAAGAAGGTGTGCGACGCCTATCGCAGCCTGCACACCAACCTGGCCGCCGGGAACCTGGGCAAGCCCGGATCGCCGCGCCGGGCCAAAATCGAAGCCCAGCCGATCTCTTTTCGATCACTGGCGGCCCAGCCCTATGACGACCGGTGCCTGTCTTGGCAGCATGATGCGCGGACGGTGTCGATCTGGACGACCGCCGGGCGGCTGAAAGGGTGGCCTTCACCGGCTCGGCGCGGCAACTGGCGCTGCTGGCCGCCCATCGACGCGGTGAGTCGGACCTGATCTGCCGGGACGGGATGTGGTTTTTGCATGCCACGGTCGAGGTGGCCGACCAGCCGCTGTCGGAACCGGACGGCTTCGTCGGGGTGGATCTGGGGATCGCCAACATCGCTACCACCTCCGATGGGGTCCGTCATTGCGGCAAGGGCCTGAACGCGGTGCGCCACCGTAATCGCCACCTCCGCCGCCGCCTGCAGGCCAAGCAGACCAAGTCCGCCAAGCGGCTGCTGAAACGGCGGCGTCGTAGCGAGGCGCGGTTCGCCGCGAATGTCAACCACATCATCGCCAAAAGCATCGTGGCCGAGGCAGAACGCACCGGGCGCGGGATCGCTCTGGAGGATCTCCAGGGCATCCGCGAGCGGGTACGGCTTCGCAAGCCCCAGCGGGTCACGCTGCGCTCCTGGAGCTTTCACCAGCTCGGAGCTTTCCTCGCCTACAAGGCGGTCCGGGCAGGAGTGGCGGTGATTCTCGTGGATGCGGCCTACACCTCACAGCAGTGCTCGCACTGTGGGCATGTGGACAAGCGCAACCGGCCTGACCAGGCCACCTTCTCGTGTACGTCGTGCGGTTTCGCTGAGCACGCCGATGTCAACGCAGCCCGCAACATCGCCGCACGCGGTGAGACGGGCTGGGCAGTGAGTCACGCTGCCTGACGCGGACCGGACCGTCGAAGCCATCGACGGCGAGGAACTGCAAGCTCGGTCGTTCACGGCCGAGAAGCTGACATGAGCAGTGTAAGTAGTGCCGGGCCGGTCGAATGAGTAGTGACTGCTCTACCTGCACAGGCCACCGATCGCCGACGCTGAGGACGCAAGAGCCGGTTTCCGGCCGGCAGGAGGCGCCGAGTTGACGGTGCAGGACATGGTTCTGCCATCCACGACGCCGCCACTTGGCGAACGGAAGCATTCCGGCGCCGGAAGAGTCGCGCGTTCTCGCGACGAAAGGGAAGGCAATGATGGGCACAGTCACCACAGGTCCCCGGCGGCTCGGCGTACTGCTGACGGCGCCTGCCGTCGCCGTCGCCGTCGCGGGCGTCACGCTCCAGGCGACCGTCCTGGCACTCCCGGCCCAGGCCGCGGTCACCTTCAACGTCAACAGCTTCGACGACCGTCGTGACACCGACCTCACTGACAACCTCTGCCGGACCTCAGCCGGAAACTGCTCCCTGCGGGCGGCGATCCAGCAGGCCAACGCGACCGCGGGCGCGGACACGATCCGTTTGCAGGGCGGCACCTACCGGCTGGGTTTCGCCGGCGGGGTGCAGCAGCCGGCCGCCACCGTCGATCCCGCGGAGCCGGCCGGCCGGCCGAGCTCCCGGGACCTGGACATCACCGACAGCGTGACGATCCTCGGGGGAGCCACGCCCAGCGGAACCGGGACCACCGTCAACGGTGGCCGGTTCAGCAGCGTGTTCGAGGTCGACAACGCCTCGGCCGTCGTCAACATCTCCGACCTGACGGTGACCAACGGCGGCGAGGAGGAGCATTCCAGCTTCGGCAGCGGCGGCGGCCTGCTGATCCGGGCCGGATCGGTGTCGCTGAGGCGAGTGACGGTGCGTGACAACGTCACGACACAGCAGGGCAGCGGCATCGCCAACGAGGGGCGACTGAGCCTGGTCGAGAGCACCGTCGACAACAACCGCAACCTGTCCAGCTTCGGCGGTCGGGGCTTGACCGCCGAAGGCGGCGGCATCCACAACTTCAGCACCGGCTCGGTCACCATCGACCGCAGCACGATCAGCAACAACTTCTCGTTACGCGGCGGCGGCATCACCAACAATTTCGGTCAGATGACGATCAGCAACAGCACCGTCAGCGGCAATACCGCGCGCAACAGCGGCGGGGGAATCCTCAACCGGGGCTACGGCACCGGGTCGAAGGGCACACTCAACATCGGGTTCTCGACGATCGTGGGTAACCAGGCCAACGTGTCCGGGGCCGACGATGAGAAGCTGGGCGGCGGGATCGCCAACGCCGGCGGTCAGGTCAACATGGGCGCAACGATCCTGGCGGGAAACACCGACAACCGCTCCCACTTCGACGCCTCCCACACTCCTGACTGCCACAGCGTTGACGCCTTCCGGTTCACCTCCTTCCGCAACAACGTGGTCGGGCTCCTCACGGGAACGTGTATCGTCCGCGACACGTTCTGGGGCGAGGGCCTGAACTTCGACCGGGTCAGCCGGGATCCCGCCGCCCCGCTCGACCCGCGACTGGGCGCTATGGCGCACAACGGCGGAACAACCACGAACCGGTCGCCGCTGGGCGGCAGCCCGGCCGTGGACTTCGCCGGCTCGGGTACCTCCGGTGAGCTGTTCAACTGCCCCGCGACCGACCAGCGAGGCGTCTCCCGCCCCCGCGACGGTGACGCCAACGGCACGACTGTCTGCGACACCGGCTCGGTCGAGGTCGGTTGAGACCGGACACCACGCACACCGGTCCGAGGCGGCCCCAGGCTGCGCCACCCGGGTCCCGCCCCGCCCGTGCACAGCGGCACGGGCGGCACGTGGCGGGGCGGGGCGGCTGGTTCACCTGTTCGTGCGGCCGAGCCGGCCGGTCAGCTCCTGACGGTTCGAGACGCCGAGCTTGGCGTAGACGCGCTGCAGGTGGTTGTCTACCGTCCTGGCGGAGATGGCCAGATTGGCCGCGATGTCCTTGCTGGACATCCCCGCGCAGGCCAGGATCGCCACTTCGCTCTCCCTGGCCGTGAGCGGCACGGCCGCGTCGGCCGCCTGCAGCAGGGGCGTGCGCGCGCCCTCGCACAGGGCGGCGTTCGCGGCCGACCGCGTGGCGGCGGCGGAGGCCTGCCGGGGGCTGCCGAAACGGCGCCACAGTTCCGCCGCCGCGCCCGCCGCCTCCGCCGCGAGCAGGCTCGCCCCCATCCGGTCGAAGTCGCCGGCCACCGCCATCAGGCCGTCCCGGTCGCCGGCGGCCAGCGCGGCCGCCAGCCGTGCCCGGGCGGCGGTGAAGGGCCCCCCGGCCTTGGCGAGCTCCGCGAGACCGTTCGCCGCCTCCGCGGCGCCGCCGAGCCGCGCCAGGTCCGTCAGCAGCATGGCCTCGGAGGAGAACTGCCCCCGCTCGCGGGCCTCGGCGGCCGCCTCCCGCAGCACCTTCCTGGCCGCCGGCCGCTCTCCCCGCGCCACGTGCGTCCACGCCTCGCCGAGCCGTTCCTCGGGCACGTGCACCGGTACCGCGAGCCCGGCGTGCTCAGCGAGGGCGGCCTCCGCCGCGCGCACGTCACCCTGCAACGCCGCGGCCGCCGCGAGCCCGGCGAGGGCGAGCGGACGGATGATCACCGCCTGAGGGCGGGTGTCGTGCGCGATCTCCGCATACCAGCGGCGCGCCGAGGCCGGGCGGCCGGCCATCCAGGCGTTGCGGGCGAGCGGGAAGACCAGGAGCGTACGCTGCCACCCGGCCGGCACCCAGCCCGAGCCGGTGAAGGCGCGCTCGGCGGTGACGCGGGCCTCTTGCAGGCGTCCGACCTCGGTCAGGGCCAAGACGAGAGCGGCCCACGCGGCCGCCTCCTGCGGGGTGTGGCCTCTGCCTTCCGTCCTCGCCTTCGCGCACAGGGCCACGGCCCGCTCGGCCCACGACACCGCCTGCTGACCACCGCCGAGAAACGACAGCGCACTGGCCCTCGTCGCGGCGGCGGCCGTCCACGCCGCCACGCCCGCGATGTCACCCACCGCCGGCTCCTCGTCCGGCATGCCCTCAAGCAGGCCCAGGCTCTCGGCGTGGTGGCCCAGGCTGGAGAGAATGTTGGCCTCGTTCACCCGCAGTGCCCACCGGCCCGCGTCACTGCTGACGCGGTCGCGCGCCGCGTCGTTCGCGGCGACGGCCTCCTCGCGGGCCGCGCCGCGGCACCACATGAGGTTGTGGGTGCGCGCCAGCGCCACCGCCAGCGCGCGGCCCTCCGTGGTGGCCCACCCGTCGGCCCGGCACAGCACCTCCTCGGCCTCCTGCGGCCGGCCCGCCTCCGACAGCGTGCGGCCGAGCAGAAGCAGGGCCGAGAAGGTGAGGTCCCCTTCGGGGATCGCCCGCAGGAAGGCGAGCACGCGGGCATGGTCGTCGCCGTAGGCGGCGAGCCGGGCAGCGTGCAGCAGGAGGGCCGGATCGGCGGTGCCGGTGCCGGCGAGCCGGTAGGAGGCCAGACGCATGGCGTCCTCCCGGCGACGCGAGCCGGTTCGCTCCAACCTGTCGGCCTGCTCGCGCAGGATCTCCCGGCGCCGCGCCTCGCTGCTGCCCGCGGGCAGCACCTCCGCATACAGAGGGTGCGCCAGGCGGGCGTAGGTACGCCGCCCCTCCCCTACGACGGTGACGAGCCCGGCTCGCTCCAGCTCGTCCAGGACCTCGGCGCCGGGCTCGCGTTCGAGGTCGGCGACCGACACCGGGCCGCACAGCGCCAGGACGTCGAGAAGACGACGGCCGCACGGCGCCACCGTCGCGAGCCGGTGGCGGATCAGATCCGTGAGGCGGCGGGTGACCGGAAGGGGCTCGGTGGCGGCCAGCTGCCAGATCTCCCCATCGTTCGTCAGCCGGCCTTCAGCCAGCGCACCGCGCACCAGTTCGCCCAGATAAAGCGGATTGCCCCCGCTCGCGGCGTGTAATCGGCCGACGGTCTCGCGGTGGACGTGCCCGGCCAGGGCGTGCCGCAGGAGCTCGTTCACCTCCCGCCACCCCAGCGGCGCGAGGTCGACGTGATGGACGGCATCGCCCCGCCCGAGCGTCACGACGCTCTCCAGAAACGAGGCGTCCGAGCGCACCGTACCCACCAGGAAGACGGCGCCGGTCTCCATGAGCTGGCGCAACAGCAGGGTCGAGGCGGAGTCGAGCAGGTGCAGGTCATCGATGAGCAAAACAAGACGGGCCGTGGCGTTGTAGGCCCGCGCCATGAGCCGGACCGCCGCCGCGAAGCCCGCGACGGGATCCGACAGGTCCACGCCGTCCGGCAGGAGATGCGCTATCGCCCCCAGCGGGATCTGCGCCGCCGCGCCGGTCGCGGCGGCGCGGCCCACGGCGTACCCCTGCAGCTCCGCGACGGCGAGGCATTCCTCCGCCAGCCGGGTCATACCGACACCGGGCTCACCGAAGATGAGGAAACCCTTGCAATGGGTGTCCTGAAGGACGGCCTTGAACGCCTTCACCTCCGCGTCGCGGCCCACCAGGGACCATCGTCTCGCCACCACCTCAACCGTCGCCACCGCGACCTCTCCTTCCACTGGACAGTCGGACGTGTCGTGCGGGGGCCGGCCGCAGACGCCCCCGATCGCCCACGGGAGCCAGGGGCCATGGGCCAGGGGCCAGGGAGGAGCAGGCGCGAAAATCCGCACACCGGTAGCGACGCGGTTTCGACGACGGCATCCCCCAGCACCGCCTGATGGACGGCTGATCGTCAAAGTGATGTGTGGCGACAGCCGGCCTGCGCGCCATTCTGGGAGCGTCTCCGAAATATGTCAATTGAATTAAGCCGTAGCTCGGCTAGCGAAATACCGAAATGTTTCGGCCGCCGCGATGTGAAGAGCGCCTCGGGCGGTGATCTGCGCCATGGCCTGCCGAAACGGCAGGCCGCACTCTCCCGGTCACCGCAGGAGGGAGTCTCGGACGTGAACGTCACGGGGTTAGTCCGGCATATCACGCCACGGTAACGACCGGGGGCCTGTTCCCGCAGATCACGATGGTCGCTACGTATCTTTGCGTCATCCCGTTCTCACTACAAGTCCAGCACATCGAAACGGCCGGTCACGAAACAGGGTCCGAGACCGGCCGCGGCCGGTACCGCTCACGGATCAGCGGCGAGGTCCTGCCAGCAGCAACGAATTGAGGGCGCCGTACCCGAGACCACCCTCCAGGGCTTTGCAGGTGCCGTCGGTGAGCAGCTCCCGGGCGGCACGTGCGACCAGCCCGTAGGCCGCCTCGACGATCGAGGATCCGGCACTCACCCGAGCCACGCCCAACGCCGCGAGCGCGGGCACGGTGAGAGTCTCAGGACCCGCCAGGACGTTCACCGGCCGCGAGCACGCCCCGCACGGTCTCGGCCACCCCCGCGGGGTCGGGCGCGTAACCGCTTTCGACATCGGCCGTCACCGGAACGCCGACCGCTGCGGCGACCCGGGCGATCAGGCCGAGGCCGCGGTCCCGGTCCAGGTGGTCGCCGTCTCCATAGCCCAGCGACCACGAGACGCCGGCGCTGGTGGTGGCGACCGCGGCAGCACCGGCGTCCGTCACGATACGCGCGGAGGCGACGTCCCAGGCATTGGGCAACACCAGCGGCCGACCGGGGACATGCATCGAGCGGAACAACAGGGCCTTGCCGCGAAGTGTCGTCATGCCGGTTATTTCAGCAGACGGTACCGAAGCCCGATCAGCCCTGTTTCGCGAAGCCGCCGCAGAGCATCGAACGGCAAGTGCCGCCGGGAGGTGCCGCTCCTTCGCATCGGACGCCACGGCCACCGGCCGCCTCTGCCTCCGAGTACGCGAGCACACCCATCCGCCCCGCCACGGCCTGGCCGGGATCGCGCACACCGAGCAGGATGCCGAAGGCCGGCCCCTCGACCACGGCGACCACGGCGATCGACTCACGCTCGTGTTTCCCGGGCCTGCCACCGGCCCAGCCACAGAGAAATACACACATATATATGGGCGATCATCCTGATTCTGGATAGCCGTAATTGTGCGAGACATAGAGGAAACGCCTGAGACCGCGCGAGTGCCGGCCGGAAAATGAGTAATCATTACTCACGACCGCCCCCCGGCGGCATCCCCATCCTGATAGGCGAACCGCCATCCGCCCGCGCCTCACGGCATGACGTCCGCGGACCGGCGGCCCACCCCGGGCCCACCATCAGCGTGGATGGCCGCCCCCCTTCTCCGGCCCCGGGCGGAAAACCGTTCCACCAATCACCAGAAGGGTCGCAGAAATGCTGTTCCGCCTGCTCGGAAGCGTTCGGATCGAGAACACGGAAACATCCACCGGTGTCAAGTCGGCGCCGGTCAGGGGAGTGCTCGCGGCCCTACTCCTCGACGAGGGACGATCGGTTCCCGTGGAGCGGCTGATGAAATCCCTGTGGGATGAATCTCCAGATTCAGCCCGAAAGAACCTGCGCCTGCACGTGGCCCGACTACGCAGCCAATTGACGGCGTTCTCCCTGCAGGAACGCTTGATCACCCTACGCGGCGGCGGAGGAGGATACCGCCTGCTCATCGAACCGGACGAGGTCGACGCGATCCGATTCAAGCGACTCGCCGCCCAGGGCTTCGCCGAGTTACGCGCCCGACGCACCGGCGCGGCCGAGGCGACGCTCAAGGAGTCGCTCGGCCTGTGGCAGGGACCCGCCGGGCAGGACTGCGCCGCCTCCGAACAGATGACAGCCCGCTTCGCCGCCCTCGACGAACTGCATCTGACGGTACGAGAACGCCTGGTGCAAGCCCGGCTGAGCCTGGGCCGCAACCTCGACCTCGTTCCCGAGATCCTTGACATCCTGGCCGCGGCGCCCTTCCGGGAGACCTCCTGGGCGCACCTGATGCGCGCGCACTATCTCGGCGGCAACGCAGCCGGAGCGATCTCGGCGTGGACCTCCGCCACGGCGACACTCAACGACCACCTCGGCCTGGACCCCTCCGCCGAACTACGTGAACTGCACCTTTCCATCCTTCGCCGGGACGACGACGCCATCCGCGGCCCCTCCTCCCACCACCAGAGCCGGCACCCGGACCCGGCACGCCCCAGCCCCCCGTGGCCGCGCCGGCTCCTGCCCATCGACGGCAAGCCCGCCGCGAACTCCGCCGACCCCGCCATGGGCCACCACCCCGCCTGACCCGACACCGGCCGAGATCTCCCACAGACCGGACGGCCGTTTTGGTGATTCATCGACCGGGCGCCTCACCGGCCACCTGCCGGCGACAGAGCGCCGACCACCTTGCCGACCACGTCCCTCGCAGGCACGTATCCGAAATGGCGGGAATCCAGGCTCTGCCCCGGATTGTCACCGAGCAGGACGAGACACCCGACCGGGACCGAGATCTCGCCCGCCCCGCGCGATACCGAGGCGGGAACGAGATCCCCCTGGACGGCGGCGACCCTTTTGACGACGCGGCTGGGGACCGGACCGCAAGAGGCCTTCCACGGGGGAACCGCTCCGCGCCGCCCGCCCATTCCACCCGCGCCACGACGCACAGCCCGCCGGACCCCGCCGTACGAGGACGCCGCCACGTACTCCGGAACGGCCACGATGTCGGCCACGATGTCCGCCACGATGTCGGCCACGACGATGTCCCCCACCCGGATCCGATCGGCGGGCAGACGCCGTACCAGCACCTTGTCACCCGGCCGGTGGGTGGGACGCATGCTGACACCCGAGATGACCACCACCAGGAGGTTCCGGCGAGCCCAGAACACCGCCACACCACCGGCCGCCAGCGACATGAGCATCAGGGCGAGCACAGCGCTCACCGACCCGCCCGCCCGGGAAGGACCTCCAGATAGCCCTCGGCCTGCATGGAGAACAGGTCGGCATAGATGCCGCCGCGGGCCACCAGTTCCTCATGGGTGCCGTGCTCGACAACGCTTCCCTCCTCGAGCACCACCAGCAGATCGGCATCACGCACAGTGTTGAGCCGATGAGAGATCAGCACGTTGGTACGACCCGTCCGGCGCCGCCGCAGCCCGCGATGGATCTCGTACTCGGCCTCGGCGTCCAGACCGGAACTGGGCTCGTCCAAAATCATCAGATCGCGCCCGGTACGCAGATGCGCGCGAGCCAAGGCCAGCCGCTGCCACTGACCTCCCGACAAGGTCACGCCGGAGGCGTCCTCTACGACGTCCTCTCCCTGGAAGAACAGCCGTGACAGCAGCGTGTCGTAGGAGCGCGGCAGGCGGCTGACGAACCCGTGGGCCCCGGCGTCGACGGCCGCGGCAATGATGCGCTCGCGATCGTGCAGACACTCCAGATCACCCAGGCCGATGTTCTCGGCCGCGGTCAGGTCGTACTCCATGTAGTCCTGGAAGACCACGCCGATACGGGCACGCAGTTCGGCGGGGTCCAGCTCGCGCAGATCGACGCCATCCCACAAGATCGCGCCACGCTCGGGGTCGTACATCCGGCACAAGAGCTTGATCAGGGTGCTCTTGCCCGCGCCGTTGCGGCCGATCAGACCCACCGTCCGGCCACAGGGGATGGTCAGGTCAAGGCCGCGCAGCGCCCAGGGATGGTCAGGAGAGTAACGAAACCACACGTCGCGAAAGACGATCCCGCGCGCCAGCGGCGCGATCGCCCGGGGAGAGCGGGGGATGGGCAGGTCAGGTTCGGCCGCGACCACCTGCACGTAGTGGTCGAACAACAGCAGCTGACGGTGGCACTGGGCGATGGTGTGCACCAGTGACACACTCGCGCTCTGCACACCGGCCACCGAGGCGACCAGCAACGAGATGTCACCGACACTGATCCGGCCGCCGGCGGCGGCCAGAACCGCCCACAGCAGCGCCCCACCCGACACCGCGGCGCTCCCCAGACCGATCAGCGCCTGAACGCCGACCTCCCGGCGGTCCATGCGGCGGTTCTCCCCGTTGGACAGGCGCCGCTGGGCCGTCATGAGCTCACGCAGGTAGGTGCCGATGGCAAACAGCCGGATCTCCTTGGCGGCCTGAGCACTGGTCAGCAAATCGCGAAAGAACATCTCCCGGCGTTCGATCGGGCTCAGCCGCCACGACAGACCGGCTCGACGGCGGGCCATCGACAGCTCCACGGCCAGCATCGGCAGGACCGAGGCGAGGATCACCGCGGGCAGCCAAGGAGAGATGACCGTCAACGACCCCAAAAAACCCAGACCGGTGACGAGGGAACGGACGAGCGACAAGACGGCCGAAACCATCACCCCAGGGGTGGTGGCACCGTGCTGCAGCGCCATCTGCATCCGGTTGAGGAAGACCGGGTCCTCGAAACGAGCCATGCCCACGAAACGCTCGGCCGTGACGAACAGGTGTTCCTGAGCCAGGAGCCCGACCCGGCGCTCGATCTCACGGGAGGCGTACTGGGTGACATGCGGTACCAAACCGGTCACCACGATCGTGACGGCGAGCGCGATACCTTCCCCCGCCACCGTGCCGACAGAGGCTCCGGCGGTGATGTCGTCCAGCACCAGCTTGGTCAGCCACGCCGTCACCACCGGTGCCGGCGCGATCGCCAGCGTGAGCGTGACGACGACGGCGGTGAGCAGCGGGCCGGCCTGCCAGCTCAGCCGTAACGCGACGATGATCTTCCGCATGGGTCAGGCCGTTTCCACAGCGGCCGCCACGTCCTGGAGCAAGGTGCCCGAAGCGCGCACCACACCACCGGGATCGACGATCGCCAGCGCCGGATAGGCCCTGACACCCAGCGACCCGCATACCGGCCCGCCATGGGTCTTCTCCACCACCACGGTGGCCACCGACTCCAGGAGCGCGGCCTTCTCGGCCGCGCCGTCGGCGCCGACCACGAGAGCGAGCACGCGCTCACGGCCGGCGAAGGCCGGGGCGAACCTGATGAACTCAGGCAGTCGCTCCTCGCAAGCGGGGCACCCGACGGAGAACGCCGCCGCGAGCGTCGAGGCATCAGCGAAAAACCCCTCATCGAGAGGCGTACCGTCCGCGGCGGCGGCACGGAAGGCGCCCAGCCGCTCTCCGGCTTCGCGCATGACCGGCGACAAAGCACCGGGCAGCGGATAACCGGCCGAAAGCGAAGCGACCTGCCGCGCCAGCAGTTCGCCCTGCGCGCGCAGCCTCCGGGCCACCCCCACGGTGACAACGATGTCGAGCGCGCACAGCACCATGACTGCGCCGACGAGCACCACAACGACATTCGACATGACCATCCTTAGTGATTGCACGGTTACACGTTCACCGGCACCCGCGGCGCTCAGACGAACGGCCTAAGCAACTCGGTCATGTCCTCGGCGAGCAACACCAAAGCGGCCCCCACCAGGCCGATGACCGCCGCCGCCGCGACACCGGCCGGCTCCAGCGCGACAGATGCGGACGCGGTGCCGAAGCAGAGCACCACCCCGGCCAGCGAGGCGACGAGCAGAGCCCCGTTGTGCACGAGCCGCCCCGGCCCCACCGGCGTGGACGAAGGACCGAAGCAGTTACAGACCACGTGCCGGCGAAGGCGCACGGCCGTCGCGATCGCGACCGTGAACGCGGCCAGCAACACCACCGCGATCACGAACCCGGCACCCACCGTGGACGGGACAGCGAGCAGCACGGCCGCGGCCAGCTCACCCACGACGACCGCCGGCGGCACAAGAGCCCTCGGCACCAAGGGCAGCCGCGGCGCCAGCTCACCGGCGGCGGCGCGAAAGGAGGCGTAGGCGCCGCGGGTGCGCACCTTGCCCGCCGCCGAGACCACGAAGACCACACCGACCAGAAGCCGGCAGCAGACCAGGACGTACTCCATGGAAACCCCTAATCTGGAGGGGGCGCCGCGACTCTTCGCCAGTCGCGGCACCCGTCCCTCCCTGACGGAGGCGGTCACTCACCTGACGGGTCCGGCCGGGACGGCCCGGCTCACCGGACGGCCCGGCTCAGCACATCATGAACGGCGGGCAGGGGGAGGGCGGGCACGGGTGCAGGGGGACGAAGGGCCCGTAAGGGGAACTGTTCCCACCGCAGATCGGCGTGCCGCACGGCAGCGTCTCCAGCACCTGCGTCACACCGTCGCAGATCTTGACCCGCTTCAGGCCTATCGTGTTGTACGGGACACCCCCAACGGGAGGGCAGGTGTACTGCTGCCACTGCTCGACGCACGCCATCGCCTGCGCCTGCGTGCTGGGGACCAGCCTCTCCAGCAGCCGGTCGGCGAACGACCGAACGGTTCGAACCATCGGTTGACCTTCTTTCTCATGACGGCTCCTCTCCGCGAGGAAGCCGAACGCTGCGACACGGATCAATCTAGGAAGCCCCCGCATGGGAACCGCATACAAGCGGCATGGCCGACGAACACGCGTTCACGCGTTCAGCCCGCCGCCCCCGGGTCCCGCACCCACGAAGGGCTCGACGACACAGCAGGGGTTCGAAGACGACAGCCCCCGAGTTCACAGGCAGATCCGACGTCATGCGATCGTGAGCGGCTTCAGGCGGGGCCAAGCGAACGCCCGATGCCGGATAGCACGCCCGCACCCGGCTGGTGAGTTCACCAACCGGGGAGTGGCCCACCATCGGATCCAGAACGGCTTGCCGGCCATGAGGGCCTTCAGCGGCACCGACCTGCCCATACTCGTCCACCAAAGCGGATATATGCCCTGACGGCACAGGGGAGAGGCCACCCGCGCCCCATGAGCCCTTCAGGGCCGTAGGTGGCCCGATGACCCGGTCGCCCGATCGACGTCGGACCGTCAATCCTCCGCACAAGTGGATCATCTTCGGTTTTCGAGGCTCCTTCCGATGACCGGGTCGACGTCCGGCGGTGTCATCATCTGCCAATCGAATCACTGGCGGATATTAATGTGTTGCCATTGCGTGCAGTTGTCGATCTTTCAAGTGGCTGGAACCTTTCCCAATGAAAGGGAAAAGTGCCGCACGGAGAGTCGGGGCGCATGTGCGATGGGGTGCGGATCGCGTCCAGTCTTATTCAATAGATTTTTATAGGATTTGTTTTCGCTGGTGACGGCCGCTGTTCTTGGATTCGCGTTGACAGTCACGGATAAGTGTTATTAGTTGCCTTCCAGGCCTCTTGTGCACCTAATGGGGTTCGGATGATCCGTCCTTCGGGTTCAATCGCAAGATCATTGTTTCGTGGTCGTTCATATTTGGGTGCGGTGATCTCGTCCTTGGTCGACGTGGTCACGCGCGGGCGAACGGGCCCGCCTGTCCAGCACTCCTTCGCCGTGTCGGTCGGCTTCACGAGCCGGACGCCGGATCGCATGCGCCCGGGCGCCTGAGGGGAGGATCATGAAGCCCTACTTCGAGTACCAGCACCTGGTGACCTTCGCTGACACCAACCTCGTTGGCAACGTCTACTTCGCCAACCACGTGGCGTGGCAGGGGGCCTGCAGGGAACGCTTCCTGGCCACGCACGCGCCAGGCGTCGTCACCCGGCTCTCCAGTGATCTTGTCTTGGTCACGGTGTCCTGCTCGTGTGAGTACTTCGCCGAGTTGTACGCCTTCGACGTGGTCTCCGTACGGATGTCGTTGAGAAGTATTGATTTCAACCGCGTCGCCATGGACTTCGCTTATTTCCGGCTGAACTCCGGTCCCGCTCAGCTCGTCGCTCGCGGCGAGCAGACGATCGCATGCATGGTGCGCCAGGACGGCGATCTGGCGTCCGTGGAGGTTCCAGACGAACTGGCGCACTCCCTCAAGGTCTACTCGGCGCCGGTGAAGATCCGCTGACACATCCTGCTCGACACGAAGACCACACGAAACTCGAAGACCCCTGACTTCGCGCGGAACCCTCGGTTCTCCTCCGAGAGGAACCGGGATGTCGCCACAGGAAGCGATCGACTGACAACGGAGGTTCGCGCATGACGGTACACAGCGGGTCGGCCCCTCTTCTGGGAGGAAAAGGCCTGGACCTCAACGGGCGCAATCACAAGTTCGCGCTCGGCGTCTACCTGGTGATCGTGGTGGCCCACTGGGGCGAACACGTGGCCCAGGCCGTCCAGATCTACGTCCTCGGCTGGCCGCTTCCCCAGGCCCGAGGCATGCTGGGAATACCGTTTCCCTGGCTGGTCACCTCTGAGTGGATGCACTACGGGTACGCCCTGATCATGCTCATCGGCCTGATCATTCTGAGGCCCGGCTTCACCGGCAGGGCACGCACGTGGTGGAACGTCTCCCTCGCCATCCAGGTGTGGCATCACTTCGAGCACCTGCTCCTGCTCGCCCAGGCCCTCACCGGAGCGAATCTCCTGGGCCGTCCTGTTCCCACCAGTGTGATCCAACTGCTCATCCCCAGGGTGGAACTGCACCTGTTCTACAACGCGATCGTTTTCGCCCCCATGGTTGTCGCGATGATCCTGCACCGGCGTCCGAGGGATTCCGAGCGGGCCGGCACGCGGTGCACCTGCGCGCTCGCGCTCGCCACGAAGTGATGGAGGACGACAACCGTCCACGTGACGGGCACGCGGCCCGGTCCTCGACGAGCCTCGGTTCCCCGCCGTACCAGCAGGGGCGGCCGCGTGCCCGCCGGATCGGTGCCTTCGACACGGTGGTGATGGTGGGTGGCCTGTCGTTGATGCTGCTCGCCGCGCAGAACGTCGCCCCCGCCCGTGCCGCGGCCTTCGCCGAAGGCGTTCCCGGTACCTTCGTGGCCCGCGAGGTCACCTGCGTTCAACACCCCGGGCACGAGTCCTGCTCGTGGCTCGGCGACTTCCGCTCCGAGGACGGGGCGATCCAGCGCAGGGCGATCGCCTTCTACGGCAGCGATCGCCAGATGTTCACCCCCGGCCAGAGCGCGAGGGCCTACGACACCGGCCGCCAAGGCCATGTGTACGGTCCGGGCGGTTCCAACGAGTGGGTCGCCGTGCTCGCGCTCCTGCTGTTCGGCCTCTTCATGGTCGCCCGCCCGCTCTTTCGCGCACTACGCCCGCCCGCCTCCGGCCGCGCCGGGAACGCGCCGGGGGAGGACGTCGGCTGAGCCGACAGCCCGCGCGGCGTCACGGCGAAGCGGCCGGGGCCATGGTGAACGCCCACAGAACGCCCACAGAACGCTCAGCCCAGCTGAGGAGGTCGCGCCGCCTGGATGACGCCGTCGATGGCCTGGTCGATGCGAGCCGCGGCCTGGCCGGGGTCGGGCTGCCCGGCCTCCAGCCAGGCGATCACCGCCTCGATGGTCACGGCGGGCACCAGCCGGGCGGCCCAGGCGGCCCACGGCCCCTCACCGATCAGCGGGACGAGGTTGCGATGGGCGATCTCGGTGGAGGCCGCGCTCAGGGCGTCGGTCAGGTCGCGAAACTCCGGCTCACGGGCCGCGTGGCGAAACAGCAGCCGAAAGGCGTCGGGATCGGCGGCGGCCGCGCGTAACAGCGCCGGGATGGACTGGTCGGTGAAGGTGTCCTCACCGACGCTTTGTGTCAGCCGGGTGCAGGTGCGCTCCAGCACGGCTCGGTACATGTCGGTCTTGGACTCGAAGTGCCGGTACAGGATCACCCGGCTGATCCCGGCCTCGGCGGCGACGTCGTCCAGGCTGGTGGCGGTGAACCCGGTGCGGGCGAAGGCGCGGGCCGCCGCGGTGAGAATCTGCTCGCGGCGCTCGGTGCGGCGCATACGCCGCACCGGTACCGCCGGGTCGGGGGCCGGTGGCTCCCCGAGCCGATCGCCGGGCTCTGTCGCCGTCATTCGCACACTCCAGTTGTTTACTCACTAGGCTACAAGTAGCTTTGTTTCATCAAGAGTATACAAATGCTCGTCGACTCCGAGGAGAGCGTTGTGCCGTCCCCGATCCAGCTGCCGTTCGAGCGGCGACATCCGTTGCAAGTAGCGCCGTCGATGCGCGAGCTGCAGTCCCAAGGGCCCGTTCACGAGGTCCGCACCCAGGTGGGCCACGACGCGTGGCTGGTCACCGGATACGAGCAGGTACGGCGGCTGCTGGACGACGACCGGCTCGGCCGCGCCCACCCCGATCCGCCGAACGCCGCTCGCAGCGGGGAGTCGGTGCTGTTCGGCGGGCCGCACGGCGACTACGACAGCGAGCGGGCCGATCATGTCCGGATGCGGTCGCTGCTGCAGCCGCACTTCTCCGCGGGGCGCATGCGCGCGCTGCGACCGCGTGTCGAGGCGCTGACAGCGGGACTGCTCGACGAGCTGGCCCGCCGCGAGCCCCCAGTGGACCTGAACGAGGCGCTCGCCCTGCCGTTGCCGATCGCGGTGATCTGCGAGCTGCTGGGCGTGCCGTACGCCGACCGGGCGCGGTTTCGCGCCTGGAGCCAGGCCGCCGGCGACGTGCGCGACCGGACGCGCTCGGAGCAGGGGCTGGCCGAGCTGTTCACCTACGGGCGGCACCTGGTGGCGCGCAAGCGCGACCGGCCCGGTGACGACGTGATCTCACACCTGTGCGCGAAGGAGGGCGTCGACGACGACGAGGCCGCCATGCTGTCGATGGCGTTGCTGTTCGCCGGGCACGAGACCACGGTGGTGGCGATCGGGATGGGCGCACTGCTGCTGCTGGCCAACCCCGACCAGTGGCAGGCTCTGCGGAAGGACCCGGGCCTGGTCGACGACGCGGTCGAGGAGATCCTGCGAACCCCGAGCGCGGGCGGCGGCGGAATCCCGCGCTATGCCCGCACCGACCTGGCGATCGGCGGCGTCACGATCGCCGCCGGGCAACTGGTCCTGCTGGACATCGACGCCGCCAACCATGACGCGACCGTCTTTGCCGACCCCGAGCGCTTCGACGTCACCCGGCGGGCCGCCCACCTCGCTTTTGGGCACGGCGCGCGCTACTGCATCGGCGCCCCGCTGGCCCGCATCGAGTTGCGGGCGGTGTTCTCCCAGCTCATCACGCGCTTTCCGACGATGCGACTGGCCGTACCGATCGAGGAGCTGACCGTTCGCGCCGCTGTGCTGACCGGCGGCCTGGTCGACCTGCCGATCACCTGGTGAGGCGGAGGATGAGCGAGGAGAACACCCCGGCCACGCCGCGGATCGGCCATCCGGTCTTCGCGCGCTTCTACACCCGCGTCAGCCAGGTGATGGAACGCCGCGGCATGGCCGAACACCGCCAGAGGTTACTGGCCGGGCTGGCCGGCCGAGTGATCGAGGTGGGCGCAGGCAACGGGCTGAACTTCGCGCACTACCCGGCGACCGTCGCGCGCGTGGTCGCGATCGAGCCCGAACCGCGGCTGCGCGCGATCGCCCGGCATGCCGCCAAAGCGGCACCCGTTCCCGTTGACGTCACCGCCGGCCTGGCCGAGCGGCTGCCCGCCGCCGACGAGAGCTTCGACGCCGCGGTGGTCTCGCTGGTGTTGTGTTCGCTGCCCGATCCCGGCGCGGCCTTGAAAGAGATGCTCCG
The DNA here is from genome assembly GCF_051918855.1 of Streptosporangium sp. H16. Lineage (NCBI taxonomy): Bacteria > Bacillati > Actinomycetota > Actinomycetes > Streptosporangiales > Streptosporangiaceae > Streptosporangium > Streptosporangium sp. H16. Next base: position 114,200 of record NZ_JBPXMD010000015.1, on the reverse strand, counting down.
GGTGCTCAAGCCGGGAGGCCAGCTCCGTTTCCTCGAGCACGTACGTGCCGACACCCCGGGCCTGGTCCGGTGGCAGCGACTGCTGGACACCACCGTGTGGCCATACCTGGCCGGGGGATGTCACACCGGCCGCGACAGTGCCGCGGCGATCAGGGAGAGCGGGTTCACCATCGACCGCCTGGAGCGTTTCCTGCTCCCCGATGCCCGCACACCGGTCTCCTTCCACATCCGGGGAACGGCCTCGCGCCCGCCCCGCGATCACTGAAGCCGGCTGTGCGCCGGCGCCGGCCCGATGGGGAACCCGGGGGCGTACGGGCCCGCCGCGCGAAGAACGCCGCCCGCCGCCAAAGCGGGGAAATGTCACGGCCGTCGCTTCGCGTGAGCCGATCCGAAACCACCAGGCCTGGCAGGCCGTCGCCCCGGAATTTCGCCCGTCGGGTGACAAGGTCGCCCAGCGGCGAGTGTCGTGTCGGCGAGTTGCCCCGGCGCCGCCTCGCCGGTCGATATCTTGCGGTGCGGCGGCCGACGGCAGGCCGCCGACGTGCGGCGGGCCGTCTCACCTGGGGCAAGTTCGCCGGGGCAGGTGTCGTATCCGGTCCGCGGCCGTTCGTCTGAACGGTAGGAGGTGGCACACGTGAAGTACGTGTTGATGTTCATAGAGACCGAGCAGTACCGCAAGGACTGGGACGCCAAGGACCAGGCCGAACGCGACTCGGCGTTCGAGAAGGTCGGCCGCTGGTTCGCCGAGCACGCCGACCAGATCACCCACAGCACCCAGCTGCATCCCGCGGCGGCGGCGACCACGGTACGACTGGCGGCGGGCGCGGGCGAGCCCGTCATCACCGACGGTCCCTTCGTCGAGGGCAAGGAGGTCGTCAGCGGCTACGTCGAGGCGGAGCTTCCCGACCTGGACGAGGCGTTGCGGATGGCGAGGTCATGGCCGGCCTGCCCGGTCGTGGAGGTACGCCCGGCCTCATGACGGCCGAGCCGGCACACGGTGCGCTGGCCCGCGTGGTGCGTGAGCACGCGGGCCGGCTCGCCGCGTCCCTGGTGTCCCTGCTCGGTGACTTCTCCGCGGCCGAGGACCTGGTTCAGGACGCGGTCGAGACGGCGTTGCGGCGCTGGCCGGTGGAGGGCATCCCCGAGCGGCCGGACGCGTGGTTGTTCACGGTGGCCCGCCGGCGGGGTCTTGACGTGCTGCGCCGCGAGGCGAACTACCGCGACAAGCTGACCCAAGTGCGGTGGCCCGTCCAGCCCGCTCCGGGCGACCGGCTCAGGCTGGTCTTCACCTGCTGTCATCCGGCCCTGTCCAGGCAGGCGCAGATCGCCCTGACCCTGCGCGTGGTGTGCGGCCTGACCACAGCCCAGATCGCCGCGGCCTTCGTCGTGCCCGAGTCCACCGTGGCCCAGCGGCTGACCCGGGCGAAGAAGAAGATCGCCGGCGCCGGCATCCCCTACCGTGTTCCCGCCGCCGACGAACTGCCGGCGCGTCTGGGTGAGGTGCTGGCCGTCGTCTACCTGTTGTTCAACGAGGGGTACCTGTCCAGTTGCGGGGAGCGGTCGCACTCGCGTGACCTGGTCGACGACGCCGAATGGCTCGCGGCGCTGCTGGCCGCCCTGATGCCGGCCGAGCCAGAGGCCGTCGGCCTTCTCGCGCTGATCCGATTGCACCGGGCGCGGGCGGCGGCCCGGTTCGATCCGAAGGGCGCGCTGGTGCTGCTGCGCGATCAGGACCGCTCGCTGTGGAACCACACCGCCATCGGTGAGGCGATCGCGTCGCTGACCCGGGCGGCCCGGCGGCACCGGCGGCCCGGCCCGTACCAGCTGCAGGCCGCGATCGTCACCTGCCACGCGGAGGCGCGACGCTGGGAGGACACCGACTGGGCGCAGATCGCCGTCCTGTACGACATGCTGCTGCACCTGACGCCCTCGCCGGTGGCCCGTCTGCATCGCGCCGTCGCCCTCCATCACGCCGAGGGGCCGGGCGCCGCCATGGCGGAGCTGGAGGGATTGGGGGAGGCGCTGGATCGCTACGCGCTCTATCACGCGACGCTGGCGGAGGTGTTGCGAGCCCTGGGCCGATTCGAGCAGGCGACGGCCGCCGACCGCCGGGCGCTCGGCCTGACCGCCAATCCGGCGCAGCAGGCTCTGCTGCGGGAGCGGCTGGCCGAGGCGCAGCCGGATCTCTTCATGGTGTGCCCGTAGCCCGTCACCGCCGGAACGCGGGCAGTGGCGCGGCGCGGCTCACACCAGATGCCAGGGCGCCCGCGGCGCGGTGCGCCGCGACGCCGGGCTCACCCGCAGGGCGTAGGTGGGCCGGTCGGCGGGCACCGGGCCGAGGTAGGAGTGCCCGGTCAGATGACACCAGGCCGCCAGGTCGACGGGGGCGGCCGGATCCGGGGTGATCAGATGGATGAGGCTGTGCGCAGGCAGCGTGTCGGTGTGCCGCCGAAGCTCCAGGAGCAGCATCACGCAGGAGCGGTCACCGCCGTCCACCACCACGGCCGGTGACTCCGGGTCCGGCGGCCCGGCTCTCACGAGGATCCCTTCTCCAGGGGCAGTCCGGCCACCTGCCATTCGAGGATGCCCTCCGACAGCCGCTTGGCCTCCATGCCGTGGCTGGTCAGGAGGCGGACCGCCTCGGGTGCGAACACACAGTAGGCCCCCCGGCAGTAGGCGACGACCTCCGTGTCGGCCGGGAGTTCGTTCAACCGGTCGGGGAGCTCGCCGATGGGGATGCAGACCGCTCCGGGAATGTGCCCGGCCTCGAACTCCTCACGCGGGCGGACGTCCAGTACCGTGATCTGGCCGGAGGCCGCGCGTTGCAGCAGCTCATCGCGGGTGACCTCCTCGGTGTGCTCGCCGAGGTAGGCCGTGACGGCGGCCTGGACGTCCGCGAGGTGGGTGGCCGCCACGGTGCGCAGGCGGGCGTACAGGTCGGTGACGTCCTCGCCCGACAGGCGATACATCACCCGGACGCCGTCCCTGCGGGTCACGACGAGGCCGCCCTGCTTGAGAGCCTGCAGGTGCGCCGAGGTGCTCGTCATGCCCAGACCGGCGGTCTGGGCCAGCGCTTCCACACTTCGCTCTCCTTGAGCGAGCAGGTCGAGCAACTCCAGCCGCTTGCCGTGACCTAGGGCTTTGCCAACTCGGGCAATTTGGTCAAACAGGGAGGCTTTTCGAGCCGCGTCTCCGACCATATAATCCTCCATGGAGCAATGGATTAATGGATGCATGGAGGATTATAGCGATCTATCGGGCGCGTGTCGCCGTTTTCCGCCATGTCAAGGGCTTGACAGCAAGATTTGCGCCGGTTCCGTACACCGGTGCGGCGGGACAGGCGAGCACGACGCTCATGTACACCCGTGCATCCGCCTCGACACAGTGATCGATCTCGAGTTCGGTGGGAGCCCTGCACCATGTCAAAGACTGTTGTGGTCCTCGGAGCCGGCGTCGGCGGGCTGAGCGTCGCGAGCCGGCTTCGCGAGCAACTTCCCGAGAAGGACCGGATCCTCCTCCTGGATCGGTCCTTCGACGCGACCCTGGGACTGTCCCTGTTATGGGTGATGCGTGGCTGGCGCACCCCCGAGAACGTGCGGGTTCGGCCGACACCCGCCGCCCTGCCCGGCGTCGAGATGGTCACCACCACCGTCGAAGCCATCGAACCGCAACAGCGGCGGGTCCTCACCGAGGCGGGCGAGATCCGCTACGACGCACTGGTGATCGCACTGGGGGCCGACCTGGCCCCCAGGAGCGTTCCGGGACTGGCCGAGGCGATCGAGGCGGGGCAGGCCGAAGAGTTCTACACGACGCATGGCGCGCGCTCGCTGCATCAGGGGTTGCTGGACCTGCGTCAGGGCCGCCTGGCGGTGCTGATCGCCGGCCTTCCCTTCAAATGTCCCGCCGCCCCCTTCGAGGCCGCCCTCCTGGCCGCGGATCTCCTGCGGGAGACCGGGGCGCGCGAGCACGTGCGTGTCGACACCCTCACCCCCGACCCGCTACCCATGCCGGTCGCGGGGCCCGTGGTCGGGCAGGCGCTGGTCGGCATGCTGAGCCGGTACGACATCGGTTTTCTGCCCCAGCGCGGCCTCGAACGCGTGGAGGGGGAGAACCGGCGGCTGGTCTTCACCGACGGCAGCCAGGAGGACTACGACCTGCTGGCCGTCGTTCCGCCGCACCGGCCACCCGCTGCGGTGGTCGGCCCGGGGCTGGGAACCTCCGGCTGGATTCCCGTCGACGCGCGCACCCTGACCACCGATCACGAGGGTGTATGGGCGATCGGTGACGTGACCCTGCTGACCCTGCCCAACGGCAAGCCGCTGCCCAAGGCGGCGGTGTTCGCCGAAGGAGAGGCCGACGTGGTCGCCTTCGGAGTGGCCCGCCATCTCGGCTATGAGGCCCCCACGCCGTGGTTCACCGGATTCGGTTCCTGCTACATCGAACTGGGAGACCACGTGGCGGCCAAGGGAGAGGGGAACTTCCTGGAGGCGCCGTCGCCGATGGTGACGCTTCTTGAGCCCTCCGCCCGCTTCCACCAGGAGAAGGCCGACCAGGAAACCGACTGGATCAAACGCTGGAACGCCTAGCCACGCTCCATGCGCTCCTTGTGCTCGTTTCGGTCCCATGTGAAAGGAGTGGTAGAAAATGCCCACCGACAAGGTGACAGTGGTGCTCGCCGAGTTCGCCCGTGTCGCCAAGGCCATGGCCAACCCCATCCGACTGCACCTGCTCGACCTGCTCTCTCAGGCCGAACGCAACGTCGAGGATCTGGCCGCCGCCGCGAACGTCCCCATCGGTAACACCTCCGCCCAGCTCAAGGTGCTCCGTGACGCCGGGCTCGTGTCCAGTCGGAGGGAAGGCACCCGCATCTACTACCGGCTCGCGGGCGACGACGTCGCCTCGCTGTACGCCAGCCTGCGCCAGGTCTCCCGGCATCGCCTGCCCGACGAGCCGGCGGGCACCGGCCAGACCGGAGCCGTCCAGGCCGCGGGCACCGTCACCCGCGAGGAACTCCTGCGCCGGGTCCGCGACGGCAAGACCATACTCATCGACGTTCGCCCCGCGGTGGAGTACGTCTCCGCGCACATCCCCGGAGCCGTCTCGATCCCGCTGGAGGAACTCCGGGCCAGACTCGGTGAGGTTCCGGTGGGGAGTGAGGTGATCACCTATTGCCGAAGCGCCCACTGTTTCCTGTCCCGGGAGGCGGTCTGGCTTCTCAAAGCCCATGGTCGCTGCGCGCGTCATCTGGAGGAGGGCATGCTCGAATGGCGTCTACACCGCCTTCCGCTGGAATCGGGAATCCGAGCCGTTCGAAATCACGTGGTTCCCCTGCGGCCACGTCAGTTCGCCCATATCGCGGCCCCGGGCTCTTGAGCAGGGACACTGACCGGTTTTGATGATTGACGCTGACGAAAGGAGCGGCATACGCTCGGAAAAATCGCTACAAAAGCGATAACGCCACGGGTGGCGGGTGTGAGGTGGGCCAATGCGACCCTCGCGGGGCAGCGGATCGTCATCTCCGGACAACGTCGGACTCCGCGCTCGGCGCCGCTCCGGCGCCGCACGCGGGTTCTCCTTCGCTCACTGGCTAGGATCGATGTCATGAGCGGGGATCTGGACGACGTGCTGCGGGCCATCGCCGAGCCGCGCCGGCGGGCGATCCTGCGCCTGGTGGCGACGCAGGAGTTGCCCGCCGGCCGAATCGCCGAGCACTTCGACGTCACTCGATCAGCGGTCTCCCAGCACCTGCAGGTTCTCAAGGACGCCGGGCTCATCCTCGAACGTCGCGACGGGACCCGGCGGATCTACCGCGCCAGCGAGGAGGCCCTGACCGAGCTTCGCGAGGTCGTCGAATCGCTGTGGCAGCAGAGCCTGATGAAAGCTCGAGACACCGTTGAGGGTATGGAGGGCATAGCGCACGATGAGTCGGCGGTCAGCTGAGAGATCTGGCAGACTGGCCAAGGTTGTTCCCGCGTCTGCTGAGGTCATGCCGATGAGTAGCTTGATTGGAACCGGAGTGGAGCCGATCCGTCATGCCGTCACCGTCGAGGCTGACCAGGCCCGCACCTTCGGCACCTTCACCAGGCAGCTGGCGACGTGGTGGCCCATCGAGAGTTTCGCGATCGAGCCCGGGAAAGTCCGTGACGTCTGCGTGGAAGAGCACGTGGGCGGCCGCATCTACGAGGTGCTGAACGACGGCCAGGAGCGCGATTGGGGTCATGTCCTGCGCTGGGAGCCGCCCCAGCTCGTGACATTCACCTGGGAAGTGATCCAGGGGCCCGCCTTCACCGAGGTGGAGTTGCGCTTCAAGCCTCTCGGCCCCGCCCTGACTCGCGTGGAAATGATTCACAAGGGCTGGGAGAACCTCACCCCGCTGCTCATGGACTACTACCTGGCGCACCAGTCGGGCTGGCCGATGATCCTGGGGCGCTTCGAGTCCACCTTCTCCGCCTGACCTCCACCGCGAAGCGTTTATCGCAGGTGAACGCGGCCGGCCCGTGATCCGCTGAGTTCGTCCGCCGTCCCCGTGAGGGCCGCCGGAATATCGCCCGCGCTTTTCACCGTACGTTCGCCGTACCCCCGATCATTTCGCCATGAATGCTGCCCGTGTGTGCATCCGGACAGTATTCAATTGATTACCGCGTATTATTCAATAGATCCTTGGGGAATTCTCTTCGTAACCACGCGTCTTGCGCCATGATTTCTGTTGACAATTTACGCCGAATGTTATTGATTGCCTTTCAGGCCTCCATCGAATGCAATGGGGTTGGACGATGGCAATCTCGGGCTCATTTTTAAGATCACTTTTTCGCCGGCCGCTCACTCTTGATCCAAATGATCTCGACCTTGTGCGGCGAGGCTTCTCACCCGCGTCACCTCCGGTGCAGCCGGTCCTCGACGGCGTGGTGCGCAGCTTCGCCGCCGGCTACAACGCGGCGCTCGAGCACGAGCCCCGCGAACTCACCTTCGAAACGCTCAGCCCCGCGCTGCGAGGCTTCGCCTACGAAGGCGCCGCCATGAGCACGACCCTGCTGGACCTGCTGACCGGCACGAGAGGGCGCAGACTGGCCGCCCTGGAGCGGGGAAGCGAGCAGCGCTACACGCACCTGATCCATGTCGGGGCGGGATGGGCGTTCGCGCGGATGCGCCTGCGCCCGTGGACGGGCATCCGCTTCGGCCGGTCACCGCTGCACTGGCTCGCGTGGGACGGATGGGGCTTCCACCAGGCGTTCTTCCGGCCGGCCCAGGTCTTCGCCGGCCATCTCGAACGAGCCGCCAGAGCGGGGAGCAGACCCGTCCGCGACCAGGGCGCCGGACGGGCCCTGTGGTTCTACGCCGGAGCCGACCCGGCCCGCATCCGCGATGTCATCACCACCTTCGCACCCGGCCGCCGGCCCGACCTGTGGGCCGGCATCGGCCTGGCGGCCACCTACACCGGCGCGCAACCACCGGACGTCCTGGAGAACCTCCTCACATCGTCGATCGGCTTCCACGACCACCTCGCCCAGGGCTCGGCGTTCGCCGCCAAGGCGCACTGCCTGTCCGGCGTCATGCCCCCGCAGGTGAGGAGCGCGGCGAGGATCTTGACCGGCGCCGAACCCGAAGCCGCCGCCGAATGGACCGACGCCTCACTTCGCGCCGTCGACGGCCACGACCACACACCACGGGCCTACCAGGACTGGCGCGCCGGCATCCGCCGCGCCTGGGCCATGCACACAGGGGGAGTCACCACATGAGAGGCCGAATCAAAGTCCGCGCGGCTCAGCTGTGCGCACTGCTCCTGACCGTCGCGAGCTGGCACTTCGCGCGGCTTCCCGACGCCGCGCCCGCGACGGCCACGTCGCCGGCCCCGGTGTTCGCCTTCCAGAAACTGCCCCTGAACACCGCCACCACCAAGCGCGACATACGCGCCGTGGCCCCCGCCTACGACAAGATCAGACACTGGATCTCCTCGGTCGGCGCCGCCGTCGCGCTGGCCGACCTGGACGCGAACGGACGAGCCGACGACACCTGCCTGGTGGACCCCCGCGACGACTCCGTCACGCTCCTTCCCGCCCCGGGCACCGGGAGCCGCTACGCCCCCGTGACACTCGCGCCGACCGGTCTGGCCTACAACGCGACCATGGCGCCGATGGGGTGCGTCCCCGGCGACTACAACGAGGACGGCCGGATGGACGCACTCGTCTACCACTGGGGCCGCTCGCCCATCCTCTTCCTGAGGAAGGCCGACCCGATGACCTCCGCCGCCTTCGCCCCGCAGGAACTCGTCCAGCCGTATCAGGTCTGGAACACCAACGCGGTGTCCCTGGCCGATTTCGACGGCGACGGCCACACCGACATCGTCGTGGGCAACTACTTCCCCGACGGCGCCCGCGTCCTCGATCCCACGGCGCGGCAACCCGAGCTGCAGATGCAGGACTCGATGTCGGCCGGCTACAACGCGGGCCGCAACCGCGTGCTGCTCTTCCAGGGCGCCCGGGGAGGAACCACCCCACAGGCGCGGTTCGCCGAGGCGGCCGGTGCGCTGTCGGCGGAGATGGCCAACGGCTGGACGCTCGCGCTGGGCGCCCAGGACCTGAACGCCGACGGCCTGGCCGACCTGTACGTGGCCAACGACTTCGGCCCCGACCGGCTGCTGCGCAACATCTCCACCCCCGGCAACCCCCGCTTCCAGCTGATGGACGGGATCCGCCACCTCACCACCCCCAAGTCCAAGGCGCTGGGACGCGACTCCTTCAAGGGCATGGGCGTCACCTTCACCGACCTCAACCGAGACGACGTGCCCGACATGGTCGTCAGCAACATCACCGAGGAGTTCGCGCTCCTGGAAAGCAACTTCGCCTGGATCAGCGCGCGTAAGAACGTGCTGGACGACGACGGAACCGCCTACTACGACGATCACAGCGAACCACTGGGACTGTCACGAGCCGGGTGGGGCTGGGACATCAAGGCAGGCGACTTCTCCGGTGACGGCCAAACCCAGATCCTCCAGGCCACCGGCTTTTTGAAGGGCACCACCAACCGCTGGCCCGAACTGCAGGAGCTGGCGATGACAAACGACGAACTCCTCGTCCACCCCGGAGCCTGGCCCGAGTTCGGCCCCGGAGACGACGTCTCCGGCGACGATCCCGACCGGTTCTTCGTCCGAGACTCCAACGGCCGCTTCCAGGACATCGCCGCCCAGCTGGGCATCGACAACCCCGGGCCGACCCGGGGCATGGCACTGGCCGACGTCGACCACGACGGTCGCCTCGACTTCGCGGTGGCCAACCAGTGGCGGCAGTCCTACTTCTACCGCAACACCCGAACCACCCAGCGCCCCTTCCTGGGACTGCAGCTCCTGCGGCCCGCGACCGCGTGCGGCGGCCCCGCCACCTCGGCCGCCACGCCCGCGATCGGAGCCACCGCGCTCGTGCGCTCCGGCGCCGCCGGCACCAGAACCGGCCAGGTCCACCCCGCCAACGGTCACGGAGGCGTCTCCTCACCCGAGCTGCTCTTCGCGCTCGGCGCCGCCGCGACCCCGGCGAAGGTGACCGTCGCCTGGCGCGACGCCTGCGGCGTCCGCCACAGCACCGACCTCACCCTCACCCCGGGCTGGCACACCGTACTGCTCGGAACCGACGGCACGGCACGGGAGATCACCCGATGACACGCACCCCAGACCCCCGCACCACCGCACTGCGCCGGTTCGCCCTGTCGATCACCGTCTTCAACGTGCTCGGCCACGCCTTCCTGGGATTCGAGCAGGCCTACGCCACGCCACTCACCGCGATTCTCGTCGCCTACGCCATGGAACTCGGCCTGGAGCGGATCGACGCGACGGCCAACGGCAGGCCCGTCAAATACGCCGGCGGCTGGATACCCCTTGTCAACTTCCTGCTGCCCGCCCACATCAGCGCCCTGGCCTGCGCCATGCTGCTGTACGCCAACGACCGCCTCGAACCCGTGATCTTCGCCGTCGTCGTGTCCATCGCCTCGAAGTACCTGATCCGCGTGCGGCTCAACGGCAAGCTCAGGCACGTGCTCAACCCCTCCAACACCGGCATCGTCATGGTGCTGCTGCTGTTTCCGTGGGTGGGAATCGCGCCGCCCTACCACTTCACCGAATGGGTGAGCGGCCCCCTGGACTGGATCATCCCAGCGGCCATCCTCGCGGCGGGGACGATGCTCAACGCCATGCTCACCAAGAAGATGCCGCTGATCCTGGGCTGGGTGGGAGGATTCGCGGCCCAAGCCGTGATCCGCACGATGATCGACGGAACCGCCACGGTGACCGCTTTGACGGTGATGACGGGAACCGCGTTCGTGCTCTTCACCAACTACATGATCACCGACCCCGGCACCACCCCCGTCAAACCCAGCCGCCAGGTCCTGTTCGGCCTCGGCGCCGCCTGCGTCTACGCCCTGCTGATGCACTTCCACATCGTCTTCGGCCTCTTCTTCGCCCTGGTCATCACCTGCGTCGTCCGCGGCGCCGCGCTCGCCGTCGTCTCCTTGCGCCGGCGTGCCACCGGGGAGGCACCCGCCCCAGCCCAGCAGGGCGCACCCGAACTCTCCGTGTCCGGCCTCACCTCCGGGCACGCCGCGAACAGGACGTGATCCATGGACGAGTCGATCGCGATCGTCGGCGCCGCCTGCAAATACCCCGACGCCGACGGCCTGGACCGACTGTGGGAGATGGTCCTGTCGGGACGCAGAGCGTTCAGGCCCATCCCACCCGCCCGGCTCAATCTCGACGACTACTCGATGACCGCGGCGGGCGACCTGGACGGCACCTACGCCAGGTTCGCCGCGGTACTGGAGGGATGGACGTTCGACAGGGCCCGCTTTCGCGTACCGGGCTCCGTGCACCGCGTCACCGACACGGCGCACTGGCTGGCCCTGGAGATCGCCGCGGACGCGCTGCACGCCGCCGGATTCCCCGACGCTCACGGCCTGGACCGCGACCGGGTCGGCGTGATCGTCGGCAACACGATGAACGGCGAGTTCAGCCGCGCGGCCGGCCTGCGGCTGCGCTGGCCCTACGTGCGGCGCGTGCTCCAGCACGCGCTGAGCGCCGAGGGATGGGACCCCGGCGCGCAGGCCCGTCTCCTCACCGGCCTGGAGCAGACCTACAAGAGCCCCTTCCCCGAACCCAACGACGAGAGCCTGGCGGGCGGGCTGGCCAACACCATCGCCGGGCGCATCTGCAACCACTTCGACCTGCGCGGCGGCGGGTACACCGTGGACGGCGCCTGCTCCTCCTCCCTGCTCGCCGTCGTCACCGCGGCCAGGGCGCTGCGGGCCGGCGACCTCGACATGGCGATCGCCGGCGGGGTCGACCTGAGCCTTGATCCCTTCGAGCTGGTCGGCTTCGCGCGTACCGGCGCGCTCGCCACCTCGGCGATGCGGATCTACGACGCCGACCCCACCGGTTTCTGGCCGGGAGAGGGATGCGGGATGGTGGTCTTGATGCGGGCCGAGGACGCCCTGGCCGCCGGCCGCACCCCGCTGGCCCTCATCCGCGGCTGGGGCGTCTCCTCCGACGGCCGGGGCGGGATCACCCGGCCGGAGCGGGATGGCCAGTTGCTCGCCGTCCACCGAGCCTACGAACAGGCGGGGTTCGGCCCCGAGACGGTGTCCCTGTTCGAGGGACACGGCACCGGGACCGCGGTCGGCGACAGCGTGGAGATCTCCACTTTGACCGAGGCGCAGCGCGGCCGCAGAACCCTCCCTCCGGCCGCGCTGGGTTCCATCAAGGCCAACATCGGCCACACCAAGGCCGCGGCCGGCGTCGCCGGACTGCTGAAGGCGGCTCTGGCCCTGCAACGACAGGTCATCCCCGCGACGACCGGCTGCGAGGAGCCGCACGAACTGCTGCGCGCCCCCTCGGCGCCGCTCCGCGTGGTTGACGAGCCCGAACCCTGGCCGCAGGGCGCGCCGCTGCGCGCCGCGGTGAGCGCCATGGGCTTCGGCGGCATTAACACCCACCTCGTCCTGGAATCGCCCACCCCTCGGCACCGTTCCTCGTTCACCCGCGGCGAACGGCGCATCGCCCGGCGCCGACTCGGCCACGAGGTGTTCGTCTTCGGCGCGGCCACCCGCGAAGACCTCGTGGCACAGCTGGAGCGGGCGGCGTCCGTCGCCGCGTCGATGTCCCTCGCCGAACAGGTGGACCTGGCCGCCGGCCTGGCCCGGACCGCGGCCGGCGCTCAGCACGGCCATCGCGCCGCCGTGGTGGCGGCGGACCCCGAGCAGCTGGCCCGCCGGTTACGGCAGGCGGCCCAGCTGGTCGCCGGCGATGACGGCGACGGGCTCGTGACCGTTCCCGGGATCAGCGTCGCCAGCGGTTCGCCCGGCCGCGTGGGCCTGCTGTTCACCGGTCAAGGCGCCGCGCCGCCCACGCGGGCCGGTGCGCTCGGCGTCGTCCTGCCCGACATCGAGGACCACTTCGGGAAGGTAGCGGCGGGACGAGAGCCCACCGACACGGCCGTCGTCCAACCGGCGGTCGTGAAGGCCTCGCTGGCGGGCCTGCGCTGGCTGCGGCGGCTCGGCGTCAGCGCGCACGCCGCGGTGGGTCACAGCCTCGGCGAGATCACCGCGCTGCACTGGGGCGAGGTGATGGGCGAAGACGACGTCGTCGCCCTGGCCACCGCGCGAGGGCGCATCATGAGCGAGCACGGAGCACCCCGCACCGGAATGATCTCGATCGCCGCGGACGCGGACCTGTCGGCCCGCCTCACCTCCGGCACCGACGTCGTCATGGCGGCCGACCACGGAACCTCACGCGTACTGGCCGGCCCCGCCGACGATCTGGACCGCATCATGCGCCGATGCCGGGAGCAGGACGTGGTGGCCAAGCCGTTGAAGGTCAGCCACGGCTTCCACTCACCGGCCTTCGCGGCGGCCGAGCCGGAACTCGGGCGCTACCTGCACACGATCGAGATGAACGCCCCGGCTCGCCGTGTGCACTCGACGGTCACCGGTGACCTGCTCACCGGCGAGACCGACATGCGCCGGCTGCTCACTCGCCAGCTGACGGCGCCGGTACTCTTCCGCCAGGCCGTGTCGGCGCTGGCCCAGTCGTGTGACCTGCTCGTCGAGGTCGGCCCCGGGCACGCCCTGGCCTCACTGGCGGGAGACATCACCTCCGTTCCCGCCCTGTCCCTGGACCTCGGCGCCGAGTCGGGGCTGGCGCTGTGCCAGGTGGCGGGAGCGCTGCACGCCCTCGGTGCGGCGCTCGACCTGCGGCCGATGTTCGCCGAACGCTTCCACCGCGACTTCGACCTGTGGCGTGATCCCGAGTTCCTGGAAAATCCCTGCGAGCAGGCTCCGGCGACCGTCGCCCTGCCCGACGTGCGGCCTCCCACCTCCGCCCCCCAGGCCCCGGCCGAGGCGCCCGGACCACACGGAGACGTCTCCTCGCTGGTCAAAAAGCTGGTGGCCGACACCATCGAGCTTTCCGTCACCGCGATCGACGACCACGACCGGCTGCTGAGCGACCTGCATCTGAACTCGCTGCGCGTGGTGCAACTCGCCGCCCAGGCGGCGACGGCCTGCCGGCGGGCCGTCCCGGTCGAACCGCTGATGCTCGCGGACATGTCGATCGTGGAGCTGAGCCGGCTGATCGAAACCCTTCCCGCCGCCGACGACGCCGGAGCCGAGGGGCCGACGCCCCCGGGCGTGACCGACTGGCACCGCGTCCTGGTGCCGCGTCCCGAACCGGTCGAGCTGACGGGCCGGACCGCCGACCACTCCTGGCGTATCCGGGGGAGCGGGCCGCTGCGCGCCGAGCTGGAGCCGCTGCTGCGTATCGGCGAGCGGCGGCCCCTTGCCGAACTCCTCTTCCTGCCCGAAGACCCCGGCGACCAGGACATCGCCGAACTGCTCGACGTCGCGCGCGCGGCCGTCGAGACGGCGACCCCGCTCACCGTCGTCGACCACGGAGATACGGCCTCGGGATACCTGGCCACGATCCGGCAGGAGCACCCGGAGTCGGCGATTCGCTGGGTGGGAGCCTCCTGCCGCGGCGCGGCCGCCACGACCGCCCGCATCCTGCGCTCCCCTCTCGACGCCCACCTCGAACTCCTGGTCGACGAGAGGGGCCAGGCCCACACCGTCGGCTACACGCCCATGACGTCCGCCCCGGACACGGAGGTCCCGCTGGGCGAAGCCGACGTCGTCCTGGTCACCGGCGGAGGCAGGGGCATCGGCTTCCACAGCGCCCTGACCCTGGCAAAGCTGTCGGGGGCACGCCTGGCGCTTCTCGGACGCGGTGACCCCGCAGGCGACGACGAACTGCGCGAGAACCTGTCGCTGCTGACCACCTCCGGGATCGGCCACCTCTACCTCCGCGCCGACGTGAGCGACGCGGCCGACCTGCGCCGAGCGGTCCACCAGATCACCTCCGAACTCGGCCCGATCACCGGGGTCGTCCACAGCAGCGGGATCAACCACCCCAAGCGCTTCACCGAGCTACGAGCGGACGACTACGCCGAGCACGCGGCCGCCAAGTACCGGGGCCTGCGCCTGCTCGTCGACGCCCTCGACACCTCCCGCCTGCGCCTGCTGGTCACCTACGGATCGGTGATCGGAAGGTTCGGCCTGCCAGGGGAGGCGCACTACGCGCTGGCCAACGGCCGGATGCGCGAGCTGGCCCGCGTGCTCGCCCGCGACCTGCCGCACTGCTGGGTCTGCAATGTGGACTGGACCGCCTGGTCCGGTGCCGGCATGGGAGAGCGGCTCGACGTCCTGGACGGCCTCATCCGCGCCGGGGTGGTTCCGCTTCCCGTCGAGGCGGGCCTCGGCCTGCTCCGGAACCTGCTGTCGGCACGCCCGGCCGCACCGAGCGTCCTGGCCACGGGCCGCCTTCCCCAGCTGAACCGCGAACCCGTCCTCGATGAACACCCCTACCTTCGGCGGGTCCGCACCCTGGTTCCCGGCGTCGAACTCGTCGCCGAGGCCGATCTCGACACCCGGCGCGACCCCTACCTGCTCGACCACCGCATCGACGGCCTCCTGGTGCTTCCAGCCGTCTGCGCCCTGGAGGCGATGGCACAGGCGGCCGGCGCGCTGAGCGGACGTCCTGTCACGAACCTGGAGAACTGCCGGTTCGAACGCCCAGTGATCATCCCGGAGGCGGGGACCGCGACCATCAGGATCTGCGCCCTGGCCGGAGAGAACGGCGACATCGAGGTCGTCGTCCGCAGCGACGAGAGCGGCTACACCGTCGACCACTTCAGCTGCCGCGCGGTGTTCGCGGCCCGCGACCCCGAAGACGTGACCGCGAGGCGGTCGCGGCTGCCCGCCCACCGCGGACACGACCTCTACGGCCCCACCTTCTTTCACGGTCCGCTCTTCCAGCGGCTGCGACGCTACGACCACCTCGAGGCGACCGCGTGCACGGCCGTCCTGGAGACCGGCGAGCGGTGGCGGTTCGGCGCGGCGACGACAGGACCCCTCCTGCTCGGCGATCCCTCCCTGAACGACGCGACCATCCACGTCCTGCAGGCGTGCGTACCGAACCGGCGCCTGCTGCCCGTCGGCTGCGACGCGTTCACCCTCCACCGCCACGAGCCACACGACGGCGATGACCTGGTCCTGGCAGCGGTCGAACGCTCCCACACGGGAGCGGACCACACCTACGACGTGACCGTCCGCGACACCGCCGGCAACCCCGTCCTGAGCTGGGCAGGGCTGCGGCTTCGAGACGTCGGGCCCATCGAACCCCCCCACGGGTGGCCCGCCGTCCTCCTGGGCCCTTACCTCGAGCGAGGGCTGGACACCCTCCTTCCCGGCGCCGGCCTCGGGGTGCGGGTCCTGCCCGCCGCGCGGGAGGGGACCCCCCGCCACGGCGGCGAGCGGCCCGAGGCGCCGGACGCGCAGCAAAGCCGCAGCCACCTCGACGATCTCCTTCTGCAGGTCACCGGGCCGGCCCCGTTGACCTGCGACTGGGAATGGGTGAACGAGGAGACGCAGCGACCAGGCGCGGTGGCGCACTGGAACAGCCTGGCCGACCAGATCACCAGGATGACCGACGAACCGGAACCCCGGGTGCTGGCCCGGCTGTGGACCGTCCGCGAATGCCTGTCCAAGACCGGGCGAGTCGCCGCGCAGGCTCCGCTCACCGTTCAAGGCGCCTACGAGCAGGACTGGCTGCTCCTGCGCAACGGCGCCGAGCACCTCGTCTCGGCGGTGGTCGTCGTCGAGGGCCGGCGCCACCCCGCCGCGATCGCCGTCATGGTGAAGGGAGGATCGTGAACTCCCTCCCGGGAGAGGTGGCGCGTGCGAGCGCCGAAGGCCGGCGCCTCACGCCGGACACCGGGCGGCGACGCCCCCTTCTCGGTGTCGTCGGTTGCGGCGCCATGGGCGCCGCCCTGACAGAACTGTTCGCCGGCCACGGTTTCCCCGTCTACCTGGCAGGGGGCAGGCGGCGAAGCGCGGAAGACCTCGCGGCACGCGTCCCCGCCGTCACGACCGCGGACCTCGACGCGGTGGCCGAGAAGGCGGACGTGCTGATCCTGGCGACTCCGGTACGGGCGAGTTGCCTGGAGATCGCGCCACGGATCGGCCACCGCCTCGCCGGAAAGGTGCTGATGGACGTCTCCAACCCCGGCCCGGCGGACCTGTACGGCATCGAACACCGCTCCGCGGCCGAGCTGATCGCCGAGTCCTTTCCGAAGAGCGTCGTCGTCAAGGCCCTCAACTGCGTCTCGGCGCGTCAGGTCCGGGCCGTCGCCCACGGCGGACCGGCACCCACGGTGCCCATCGCCGGCGACGACCACGAGGCGAAGCGGTCCATCGCCCAGATCCTGCGGCAGACCGGATTCGACGCGGCCGACGCCGGTCCGCTGGACAGCAGCCGGTGGATCGAGGGGCTGACCGAACTGCTGCGCCGGCTCGGGCACGAGGAGGGGCTGGGGGACGCCGTGGGCTTCCGGCTCCTGCGCCTGGCTCCCACGGCCCGCACAGCCACCGACATCCGTGAACCGGAAGGGAAGACACCGTGACAAACCTCGACACCAGCGTGACGGAAACCTCCACCCGCCACAGTTCGGTGCCCGCACGGCGGGGCCTCGTCATCGCGCTCAGCGCCCTGGCCGGGTTCGCCCTGACCGTCATATGGTCGGCCCCGTTCGTCGACCGGGTCATCGGTGACAGCGTCACCGGCGCGATCCTCGGGCACGAGAGCACCGACGCCCCCATCGCGGGAGTCCTCTCAGGCATCGCCTTCGCCTTCGCCAGCGGCGTCGGCGGCACCTTCACCGCGTGCAACATCGCGGCCCTGGGCGCGGTCGCCCCGCTGATGGGGGAAAGACGCTCGCTGCGCGGCCGGCTGGGGCAGGCCCTGCCTCCGCTCGGCTGGCTGGTCGCGGGCATGGCCGTCGTATCAGCCGCCTACGGCGTCATCGCCGCTCTGTTCGGCACGCACATGCCGCAGTACTCGACCGCGACGGTGAGCACCGGTCTCGCTCCGCGGCTCGTCCAGTCGATGGTGGTCTTCGGAGTGATCGGCCTGGCCCTGTGCTATCTGGGACTCGCCGCCCTGAAACTGGTCAGGGACCCGATGGAGCGGCTGTCGCGGCGTTTTCCCCACGCGCGCTCGGCCCTGATGGGCGTTTTGATCGGCGCCTTCCTCGTCGGCCGCCCGTTCGGGCTCTACCGGCAGCTCTTCCGTGACGTCGCCGACAGTCACAACCCGCTTTACGGGGCCTTCTCCTTCGTGATGCAGTCCCTGGGCAACATCATCGTTCTCGCCGTCCTCTTCCTTCTTTTGACGGTCGTGGCCGGCGGACGCCTCCAGCGCTGGATCGCCGCCAGGCCGAGCCGGGCAGCGGTGATCACCGGATCGGCGTTCCTGGTGGCGGGAGTGTTCACCTTCCTCTACTGGGACGTGCGGCTCCTCGCGCGCACCGGCGTCATCTGGTATCCGATCATCACCTGGTACTGACCGGTCTCGCCCTTTCGTGAGATCCACGCCCCGGCGGCCTACGGCTGCCGGGGCACTCCTCACGGGCCCGTGAAGCCTTCGCACTTTCAGAAGCGATAGTGAACCGCCGGGGCGCCCACCGGCCGGTGGGCGCTGCCACCTCCCTGCGGCCTGGGCCGCTCACCTCGGGTACGGCACCTGGGTCTGGGCGTTGAACTGGTCATGGCGGGTGAGTTTCCCGGTGACGGTCCGAAGATCACGAATATCGATCACGTCGAGCCCCTTCTGGGTGTCGGCGGCGTAGATGTAGCCGTTGTAGTAGTAGGCCGACCACGCCCCGCCAAGGAGCAGCTGCGTCTCCGACAGCGGTCCCCGGTCGAAATAGGCGATCTCATGGGGTCTGCGAGCGTCGGTGAAGTCCCAGACGGACACCCCTCCCTGGTACCAGGCCTGGACCATGATGTCGCGGCCCCAGGCGGGGATGAGCGCGCCGTAGTGGGCGACGCAGTTCTCGGTGGCCGTCTGGTGCCGCGGAATCTTGTAGTAGCTCTGCAGCTCCATCGTGCGGCGGTCACCCTTGCCGTTGATCTTGTAGATGGCGTTCGCCCCTCTTTGCGCGCCCACGCCCGGGGTGCAGGTGGCGCCGAAGCCGCCGCCCAGCTCGTCGGTGAAGACGACCTTGTCGCCGTGGTTGCTGAACGTGGCCGAGTGCCAGAAGGCGAAGTTCTCGGTGTCGCGCTCCGCGGTGATCACGTATGGCCGTTCGGGGTCGGAGATGTCGAGGAGGACGCCGTCGCCCATGCAGGCGCCCGCGGCCAGGTTCCTCGCGGGGTAGGCGGTCAGGTCGTGGCAGCCCGTCGTCGGGTACCACGTGCTGCCCGTGCCGCCGGGGTTTCCGCCGCCGGGGAACAGGACCGGCTCGGCCACGACGGCGGCACGGCCCGGATCACGTAACGGCACCTTGACGATGGAGATCTTGTCGTGCGGTGGCCGGCAGTCCGGGAAGGAGGGGTCGGGCAGGTAGGAGGAGATGTAGACGTAGACCGCGCCGCGGTTTGCGCCCTTGCCCGGCACCAGCGTGTGCGTGTGCGACCCGCACGAGGTCTCCACCGACGTCACATACCTCGGCCGTGACATGTCGCTGATGTCGAAGATCTTTATGCCCTCCCAGGCGTCCTTCTCCGTCGCCGGCCTGGGAACGCTCTGGCAGGAATCGTCGCTGCGGGAGTCGTCCGTCGACAAGAAGAGCAGGTCGCCGGCGACCGAGACGTCGTTCTGCGCTCCGGGGCAGACCACCTGGGTGACGATCCGGGGGGAGCGGGGGTTGCCGATGTCGTAGACGGTGAACCCGCCGAAGTTCCCGGCGATGGCGTGCCTGCCGGAGAAGGCGAGGTCGGTGGTGGGGGAGAGCATCCCGTCGAACGGCGCCTGCTTGGCGAGGTTGGCCACGTGCCTGACGTTCCCGCTGTGCACGACGGTGTCGTCCGCCGCCGTCCGCGCCGCCGAGACGGCCGTGGTCGCCGTCGTCGCCGCGGTGGCGCCACCGAGCGCGAGCAGGGCGGCCGAGGCGAGCACCAGCATGGTCCGGACGCGCCCGCGCCGCGGCGCGCCGAGGGGCCGCCCGTCCGTGTCTGGGGGATTGGGGTCCTTCCTGGATCTCATCTCTCCAGTGGATTACTTTAGAAAAATATAGTCAATGGGTTGACGGCGATATCGCATCCGGTTCATCCTGCGGGTGTCCGCACGCCGATGTGACGCAAAAAGAGGCCGCAGGAGGGATCTCGGAGGGGCCCAACTGACAGTTGACGCTTTCGGAAGACATGGCTAACGTTTAAATCCGTACAGCGACCTGCAGATCTCGGCCTGTGGCGTCCGCCGACGGGCGGAACAGCCGGATCCGGAGGTCTGCGGCGTCGGGGGGCGCTGCTCGCACCGCCAATATCGTTGGTTGGAGTAGCCATGACCGTCAGTGACAATTCCCCGCCCGCCTACTCACCGGCGCGGCAGCGATGGACTTTGATCCTTGCGTCCTTCGCCTCGTTCATGGTCGGCCTGGACGTGCTGGTCGTCACGACCGCACTGCCGACCCTGCACGAAGAGCTCGGAGCCGGAGTCGCCGGCCTGGGCTGGACCGTGAACGCCTACGAACTCGGCTTCGCGGCACTCATCCTCACCGGCTCGGCCCTGGGCGATCGGTTCGGCCGCCGCAAACTGTTCGTCATCGGCGTTGGCATCTTCACGCTCAGCTCGGCCCTGTGCGCGCTGAGCACCTCGATCGAGACACTGATCGCGGCCAGGGCGCTGCAGGGAATAGGCGGCGGCATCGCGATCGCCCTGGCGCTGGCGGTCATCACCGACGCCACCCCGCCGCAGGAACGCGGAGCCGCCTTCGGCATCTGGGGCGCCATCTCCGGCGTCGCGGTCGCCGCGGGCCCGCTCATCGGCGGCGCCATCATCCAGGGCTTCGCCTGGCAGTGGATCTTCTGGCTCAACGTCCCGGTCGGTGTGGCCCTGATCGCCCTGAGCCTCATGAAGATCGCAGAAACCCGGGGAGTGGCGTCGAGAATCGACCTGCTCGGCCTGATCCTGTCCACCGCGGGCGTCTTCGCCATCGCCCAGGCCATCATCCGCGGCGGAGAGGCCGGCTGGACCTCGCCCACCGTGCTCGGCGGCATCGTCGGCGGAGTCATCGTGCTGGCGCTGTTCGTCTTCTGGGAGACCAAGACCTCAAGCCCCATGATGCCGGTGAGCATGTTCCGCAACCTCAGCTTCACCGGCGGATGCCTGACCAGTTTCGTACTGGCCGCCGCGCTGTACGGCAACGGCTTCGTCTTCGCCCAGTACCTGCAACTGGCCGAGAACAACGACCCGCTGGGCGTGGGCATCCGCATGCTGCCGTGGGTCGGGCTCGCCCTGTTCATCTCGCCCGTCGCCGGGAAGCTGGCCGACAGCATGGGAGAGCGGCCACTGGTCATCGTGGGACTGCTGCTGCACGGCGTCGGATTCCTCGCGATCGCGTTGATGGCCTCCGCCGGGATGGGCTACGGGCCCATGATCGCCCCGCTGCTGCTGGCCGGTGTCGGGGTCTCCATCGCGTTCCCGACGGTGGCCTCGGCGGTCATGCGCTCGGTCAACCCGATGCAGGTCGGAGTCGCCGCCGGAGTGAGCAACACCATCCGCCAGGTGGGTGCGGTGTTCGGAGTCGCCGCGGTGGCCGCGGTGTTCACCAGCGCCGGCGGCTACGGCTCCAAGGAGCAGTTCGTCGCCGGATTCACCCCGGCGACCATCGTCTTGACCGTCGTCACCTTCGCCGGGGTGGCGGCCGCGCTGATCATTCGCCGCCCCGACCCCGAGACCGCCGCCGCGCCGATGTCGCCCGACATGCAGCCAGGCCCCGCCTCGCCCTGAGACCCCCTCACCTTCCGGCCGAGACGCCCCCTCACCGGGAACCCGACCTCCCAGGAAATCGCAGCACACCACATCACACGAAAGGAAAGTCAATGGGAAAGCCCGTTGCCTGGTTCGACATCACGGCGAAGGACTCCGCCAAGTCCCGCGCGTTCTACTCCGAGGTGTTCGGATGGAAGATCGACTTCGATGCCGACATGAACTACGGAATGATCGACCCCGGCGCCTCCGAGGGCATCCCCGGCGGTATCGGAGAAGCCGGTGAGCACACCCCCGCCGGTGTCGTGATGTACGTCGTCGTCGACGACGCCGAGGAGACCCTCAAGCAGATCGACTCGCTCGGCGGCGAGAAGGAGACGCCGCCCTACGACATCCCCGGCATCGGGAAGATGGCCGTCTTCCGTGACCCCGACGGCAACCGCATCGGTCTGTGGCAGCGCTGAGCAAGCGCCGCCATGCATCCCGGTGAGATGCGATCCGTGAACACGGACGAGGAACTGGACGCCGTCCTTCGAGCGATCGCCGAACCCCACCGGCGGGCGATCCTCACCCTCATCGCATCCACCGAGCTGCCGGCCGGGCAGATCGCCGAACACTTCGAGGTCACCCGGTCGGCGGTTTCCCAGCACCTGAAGGTGCTCAAGGAAGCCGGTCTGATCACCGAGCGCCGTGAGGGCACCCGCCGGCTGTACCGTGCCAGCGAGGCGACCCTGGCCAGGGTCCGCCTGTTCCTGCAGGAAATGTGGCACGCCGGCTTCGACGTGGCCCGCCAGGCGGCCGAGGACGCGGCGCGAAAAAAAAATGACTCCGTGACGTCGCCCGGCTTTTCGTGCCCGCGACGTCTTCGCCGTCACACCCGCCGCACATCCCGTACGGCGACGAACAGCTCAATGCCCTCCGGCGTCTCGCCATCCGCGTCCGCCGGAGACCGGCCTCCGTTGCCATGCCGCTTCAGCGGAACCGAGCGAGGAGCGGAAGATGGTGGACCGACTCAGCGATCTTGCACGGCAGGTGGTCGTCCTGGCCCAGGAAGAGGCCAGGATGTTCAACCACAACTCCGTCGGCACCGAACACCTCCTCCTCGGCCTGGTCCAGGCCGACGGGCTGGCCGGCGCGCTGCTCAAGGAGTTCGACATCGAGCTCGACAGCGTGCACCAGCAGGTGGAGAAAATCGTCGGGGCGGGCCAGCAGTTCACCGCCGGACACATCCCGATGAGCGACGGTGCGGCCAAGCTGTTCGAACGCTCGCTCACCGAGGCCAGGCGGCTGGGGCGCGACCACATCGACACCGAGCACATCCTGCTGGGCATGGTCGCCGTACGGGATGACCCGGCCGTCAAGGTCTTGGCGAACCTGGGAGCCGACGCCGCCCGGGTGCGCGAACGCATCCTGGAGTTGCTCGACCAGGTTCCGCAACCGATCCGCCTGGCCGCCGGACCGGTGCGCTCGGCTGACCTGCTGCTCGAACGCTTCGGGCGCAACCTGACCGACGCGGCCCGCAACGGGGACCTGGATCCGGTGATCGGGCGGGAAAAGGAACTCCAGCGTCTCATCCAGGTTCTCTGCCGCCGCACGAAGAACAACCCGCTGCTGATCGGGGAACCCGGCGTCGGCAAGAGCGCCCTGGTCGAGGGCCTGGCACAAAGAATCGTCAGCGGGCAGGTGCCCGACGTCCTGGACGGCAAGCGCCTGTACACCCTGGAACTGGGCGCCCTGGTGGCCGGTGCGCGCTATCGCGGCGAGTTCGAGGAGCGCCTGAAGACCGTGGTCACCGAGATCCAGGCCGACGGCGGCATCATCTTGTTCGTCGACGAGTTGCACACCCTCCTGGGAGCCGGCGCGCCCGAGGGAACGATCGACGCCGCCTCGATCCTGAAACCCCTGCTGGCCCGAGGCGAGCTGCGCACGATCGGTGCCACCACACCCCAGGACTACCGCAGACACCTGGGCGGGGACGCGGCCCTGGCCCGCAGGTTCCAGGCCGTCCAGGTGGAACCACCCGACGCCGCCGCCACCGTCGAGATCCTCAAGGCGTTGCGCGAACGCTACGAGACGCATCATCGGGTGTCGATCACCGACGAGGCCGTGCTCACCGCGGTACGCCTGACGGATCGTCATCTTCCCAGCCGTTTCCTGCCCGACAAGGCCATCGACGCGATGGACGAGGCGGCGGCACTGACCCGGATCCGGGCGCTGGCCCTGCCCGACGCGGAAAGGACGGCACAGGTCACCGGTGAACTCATCGCCGAGGTGGTGGCCGCGATGACCGGTATCCCGCTGACGCAGGTCTCCACGGGGGAGACGACGCGGCTGCTGGCGATGGAGATCGAGCTTCGCAAGCGCGTGGTCGGCCAGGACGCCGCGATCGCGGTACTGGCACGCGCTGTCCGGCGCGCCAGGACAGGAGTGGGGGATCGGGGCCGTCCCAACGGTTCGTTCGTCTTCGCGGGCCCCACCGGAGTGGGCAAGACCGAACTCGCCAAGGCGCTGGCCGCGTTCCTCTCCGGCCGCGACGACGCGCTCATCCAACTGGACATGAGCGAGTACATGGAAAAGCACTCCGTATCCAAGATGTTCGGTGCGCCGCCGGGTTATGTCGGCTACGAAGATGGAGGCCGGCTTACCGAGGGTGTTCGACGAAGCCCCTTCTCGGTGGTGCTGTTCGACGAGATCGAAAAGGCTCACCCCGATGTTCTCGACATGCTTCTCCAGGTCCTGGAGGATGGCCGGCTCACCGACGGCCACGGCCGGCAGGTCGATTTCACCAACACCGTGGTCATCATGACGACCAACCTGGGGGCCGGAAACCTCGCCTGGAGCCTGCCCGCCGGTTTCGCCGATCCCGGCGACGACAGCCTCGGCGCCGAGCACGCGCGATCCAGGGTCGAAGACGAGCTCCGAGATCATCTGCGACCCGAATTCCTCAACCGGGTGGACGACGTCGTCGTGTTCGGCCATTTGACACCGGCCGACCTGCTGGAGATCGTCGATCTGACCGTCGCCCGCCTGTCCGAGCGTCTGAGCGGCAACAGAGCCATCACCCTGGAGGTGAGGCCGGACGCCCGACGCCTGCTGGCACACCTCGGCCACGACCCGGCACAGGGCGCCCGCCTCCTGCGGCGAGTCGTCCGGCAACTGCTCGACGACCCCCTGTCCGCCCTGATTCTCAGCGGGCGGCTCCAGGCCGGGCAGAGCGTCGTCGTCAGCGCCGAGGCAACCGGATCCGCCGCGCTCACCTTCACGCCAGGACCCTCGACCGATCACGATCCGTCTCGAACCGAAAGTGGTGATGTCCGTGTTCTCTGATCACATGGCCGCCTTGGACGCCGCGATCGAATCCACGATCGCTCCGGCCGCGGCGGAGACCGACCGCCGTGGAACGTTTCCGCGTGCCGGCGTCGACGCGCTCGCCCAGGCCGGCCTGCTGGGCCTCACGAGCGCCAAGGAGCTCGGCGGCGGCGGCCAGGGCCTGTCCGAGGCCGCGAAGGTGATCGAAAGGCTCGGCGAGACGTGCGGGTCGACCGCCATGGTCGTGCTGATGCACTACGCCGCGACGGCGCTGATCGAGGCCTACGGCAGCGAGAAGGTCCGCGCGGAGATCGCCCGCAACGAGCACCTCACCACACTCGCCTTCTCCGAGGCCGGTTCCCGCAGCCACTTCTGGGCCCCCCTCGGCACGGCCTCCTCCGGCGACGGCGGCATCCGGCTCGACTCCAGGAAGAGCTGGGTCACCGCCGCGGCCGAGGCGGACAGCTACGTGTGGTCGACCCGCCCGCTGGAGGCCGAGGGCCCCATGACGATCTGGCTGGTGCGCAGCGACGCGGCCGGCCTGCGCGACCGCGGGCCGTTCGACGGATTCGGGCTGCGCGGAAACGCCTCCAGCCCCATCACGGGTGAGAACGTCACCGTCGACCGGGACGCCATGCTCGGCGCGGACGGCTCGGGCCTGGACATCGCGCTCCAGACCGCGCTGCCGTACTTCCTCGTCCTGAACGCGGCGTTCTCCCTCGGGCTCATGGAGGCACTGGTCGCCAAGGCACATGACCACCTGCTGGGCACCAGGCTCGACCACCTCGACCAGACGCTCGCCGAGCAGCCGCTGCAGCGAGCCCGATTCGCGCAACTGCACACCCGCACCGACGAGGTCCGCGCCTTCCTGACCGACACCCTCACCGCGCTGGAGACCGGCCGCGCGGACGCCACCCTGCGCGTCCTGCAGGTCAAAGCGGTCTCTGCCGAGGCCGCGGCGGAGGTCGCCGACGGTGTGATGCGGTTGTGCGGAGGGTCGGCGTTCCGCAAGGAGACGGGGGTGGAGCGATTGTTCCGCGACGCGCTCGCCGCACGCGTGATGGCCCCCACGACCGACGCCCTGCACGACTTCGTCGGCCGGGCCACCCTCGGCATGCCGCTCTTTTAGGAGGATTCCACGATGACGCTGCTCATGGGTGCGGTCGCCTACGACCCCAAGGTGGTGACGATCTGGGGCGGGTTCAGGTCGTGGCTGCTCGACCAGGGATTCGCCTTCGACTTCGTCCTCTACTCCCACTACGAGCGCCAGGCCGAAGACCTCGTGGAGGGGCGCATCGACGCCGCCTGGAACTCCCCGCTGGCCTGGATCCGCGCCCGGCGCCTGGCCGAGGCCCGCCGGCGCCGGCTCACCCCCCTGGTCATGCGCGACACCGACCGGGATCTCACCTCGGTGATCGTGGTCCGCGCGGACTCCCCCTACAAGGACCTGGCCGATCTGAAGGGGGAGACCGTCGCGGTCGGCGCCGTGGACTCCCCGCAGGCCACCCTGATCCCCTCCTCGTTCCTGGCCGGGCGCGGCCTGCGACCGGGGATCGACGTGCCGATCCGCCGGTTCGACGTCGGCGTGGGCCTGCACGGCGACCACATCGGCGGCGAGCGGGACGCCGCCCGCGCCCTCGCGGCCGGCACGGTGGCCGCCGCATGCATGATCGACTCCAACCACCTGCTGTTCGGCCGCGAGGGCACCCTCGCCGCGGGCAGCACCCGTGTCCTCGCCCAGACCCCGCCCTACGACCACTGCAACATGAGCGTCGGCGACCACGTGCCCGCGCAGGTCACCCAGGCCTTCGGTGATCTCCTGCTGTCCATGTCCTACGCCGACCCCCGGGTACGCCCCCTGTTCGACCTCGAAGGGCTCACCGTGTGGCAGCCCGGCAGAACGAGCGGATACGCCGCGTTGGAGGCCGCGGTCGACGAGACGGGCTTCTACGACGCGTCCGGGGCCGTCACAGCGGACGGATACACGCCATGACCGGCCCGCCGCCCCTGCTCGACCTTCGAGACCTCAGCTTCGAGCGCGGCGCCCACCTGCTGGTGCAAAGGGCGCTGCGCGACCTGGAACCCGGAGACGAGCTGGCGGTGACCGGCCGCGACGCCGCACTCGTCGTCCATCTCGAGGCCTGGTGCCGGGGCAGAGGACACCGCGTGCACCTCGTCGAGGACGCCGACGACGCCGACGACGAGGTGCGGGCCCGGGTGGTGCGCGGCCGCACCGATCTCGACCGGTGGGCACACGCCGAACGCGCGGGCGGCCCCGCTCCCGAGGGAATCGTCGCCGACCCCCCGCGGCACTGGGGCCTGGCGGCGCGCGGAGCACTCGTCGAACCCGGCGGCCCGGAGCTTCCCGTCGACCTGATCCACCGGGACCTGGTCTGGTCCACGATCGCACCCAGCCTGTACGCGCACGCGGCCGCCGCCCAGTGGGATCCGGCCACGGCGGTGGCGTGGGACGCGGAGTTCAGCCTGTCCGACGAGATCGAGCGGGCGGTGGTGCAGGTGATGACCTTCCTGGTGGAGAACGAGCAGGCGGCCCTGGTCGTCCCGGCCCGGCTGCTGGCCCGCGTCCACCCGCATTTCAGGGAGGTCCTGCAGCTCCTGGCCGTCCAGGCGGCCGACGAGGCCCGGCACGTCGAGGTCTTCACCCGCCGTGCCCTGCTCACCGGCGGCGACATGGGCACCTCGTCGGTGAGCGGGCGAGAATCGCTGAGCACCCTGCTCACCGAGCCGGACTTCTCCCTCGCGTCGTTCCTGCTGTCGGTGCTGGGGGAGGGAAGCTTCCTCAACCTGCTGACCTTTCTCGACCAGCACGCCCCCGATCCGGTGACGCGCCAGGTCGCGAGGCTCGCCCGGCAGGACGAGGCGCGGCACGTCGCCTTCGGGGTGGCCCACCTGCAACACCAGTCGGCGGTCGATCCGTCGCTGCGCGACCGGCTTCGCGCCGCGGTGGAGAGGCGGCACGAGACCCTCGTCAGCAGCGCCGGGCTGAACCAGGACGTCTTCGACGCCCTGGTCACCCTGGCCGCCGGAGAATGGACGCCAGAAGCCGTCGAACGCGGGTACGCGAAGGTGCTGCGACTGCAGGCGGAGATGGACGAGGGACGCCGGCACCGCCTCGTGCGGCTGGGTTTCCCGCACGACGAGGCCACCGAGCTGTCCGCCCTGCACACCCGCAACTTCATGTGAGCCGGGGGTGCGGCGCCGCGTTGGAGCGGCCGGCGCCGCACCCCTCACCATCGGGTCAGCCCCGCTCGGAGAGCTGGCCCAGGGCGCTCAGGCCAAGGGTGTTGACCATCCGCGCCACCCAGTTGAACTGGCAGGCGGTCCAGACCGCCTCCAGGATCTGCTCGTCGCTCCATCCCACCGCCCGGAGCCTGACGAAATCCTGATCGAGGATCCGGTACGCCTCGTGCGTGATGCGATGAGCCAGCCGCAGGAGCTCGCGGGTCGGCTCGGGGATCGCCATGTCGTCGATGTCGGCGACGGCGAGACTCGCGGCAAGGCCGGGGTCCGCTCCGATCAGGTCCAGGAAGAGGACGTGGGCGTCGACGCAGTACCGGCACGCGACCTCCCGCGCGACGAAGGCGGCGATCAGCTCCTTGACGTCGCGATCCAGGACGCCCTCGAGGAAGACCGAACGGTATCCGTCCCAGAAGGCCCGCAGATAACTCGGGCGTGTGCTGACCAGCTTGAAGACGTCGGGGACCAGGCCGAAACCCAGCCGGTCCCGTATCTCCTCGTAGATCGCCGCCGTGTCTCCCGTCGCGGCCGCCTCGTGGATCACAGGCACTCGCACACCGGGCGAATGTGTCACCATGCTCGCTCCCGATCCGCCTCTTGTCGTATGTTCCTATCTAGAAATAAAGTATAGAATTCAAGAGGAGGATCACAATGAGTCATGTGCGGAGAAACTACGGACAGTACTGCGGCCTGGCCTCGGCTCTCGACATCGTGGGGGAGCGCTGGACGTTGCTCATCATCCGTGAGTTGCTGCTGGGCCCCCGGCGCTACAGCGAACTGGTCGCCGAGCTTCCCGGCATCGGCACCAACCTGCTCGCGGAGCGTCTCAAATCCCTTACTGAGCAGGGAATTCTGGTGAAGCCCACCTCCCGTGACCAGGGGTATGAGCTGACCGAGTCGGGCCGGCAGCTGCGCGAGCCGGTGCTGATGCTGGCGCGCTGGGGGATGGCGTTCCTCGGCGCACCCCAGGCCGACCAGGAGGTCCGGCCGCACTGGGGATTCCTCGCGGTGCAGGCGATGATCGACCCGGCGCGCGCGTCGGACGTCGACGAGGTATACGAATTTCATGTGGACGACGTCACCTTCCACATCGCCGTCGAAGGACGGGTTCCTCGCGCGACCGACGGAGCGTACGACGGCCCCTGCTCCATGGTGGCGCGTACCGACGCCAGAACCTTCGTGGAGATCGGATCCAAGCGGCTGACCCCCTTCGAGGCCCTGGCTTCGGGCAGGCTCATGCTGTCCGGCGATCCCGACGCGATCATGCGCTCCAGCTTCCTGCTGGGCCTCATGCCCGAGATGGACGCCGTCGCGGGCGCACGCTGACCTCTTCTCACAATTTAAGAAACAATAGAATTTCGTGGTGCTTTCACGCTCCGTCATCGATCGGCCCCTCTATCTTTGAGTTGAATATGTGCTGACGAAGGTCTCTTTTCGATGGCTCGACAACTGCCTCACACCTCCCCTGGCAACAGAGCTTCTTTACGCTTGACTATATATCTCTAAAGCGTTCTACTTTGAGGTGTCGGGTACGACAACGCCCGTGGCGGCTCGCCCGAGAAGACGTTCCCTTTTGCGTGGCGTCTTCGCCTTTCACCGCCGGCCACGGCAGCGCCGAGGATCGTGCACCACCCCCAGAGGAGAGACAATGCCGCACATCGCCATGTCCCCCGAGCTGGCTCCCGGAACTCCCGGCCTGTTCCAGTACCGTCCCGAGACGGGGCGCCCGCTGGCCGAACTCGCCGAGGTGCTCCTGCGCAACCCGCACTCCCTGAGCCGAGGTGACCGCGAACTGATCGCGGCCTACGTCTCGATGCTGAACGACTGCCACTTCTGCAGTTCCGCGCACACCGAGATCAGCGCCGCCCAGCAGAGCGGCGGCCGGGCACTGGTGGACAAGGTCATCGACGACGCCGCCAGCGCGCCGATCTCCTCCAAGCTCAAGGCGCTCCTGGTCATCGCCGGCGCGACACAGCGCGGAGGTCAGGAGGTCACCGAGGAGATGGTGGAGACGGCCCGCCAGGCCGGCGCCACGGACACCGAGATCCACGACACGGTGCTCATCTCCGCGGCGTTCTGCATGTTCAACCGCTACTGCGACGGGCTGGCCGCGATCGTCCCCCAAGACCCCGCCGCCTATGTCGGGATGGCTCAGATGATCATCAACGACGGTTACCGGATGTGCGCCACCGGCCACTAGGGCCGGTCAGACGGCGGCCGCCCGGTTCACCGCGTGAGGTCGGGGCGGCCGCCATCGGTCACCAGAGTTTCGATGAGCACCTGGAAAGGCTGAGATGAGCGAATCAACTCGGCACAGCGTCCGCCTCACTTCTCTCTCACCCGGCGCCGGATGTGCCTGCAAGCTTCCTCAGGCCTCCCTCGAACAGCTCATGGGCGATCTCGGCCCGATCATCTCCACGTCCGGCACCGACCTGCTCGTCGGCCTGCCCGAAGGCGACGACGCCGCGGTCCTGCGGCTCAACGCGACACAGGCCCTGATCTTGACCACGGACTTCTTCACCCCCATCGTCGACGATGCCTACGACTGGGGTCGCATCGCCGCGGCGAACGCCCTGTCCGACGTCTACGCGATGGGCGGCCGGCCCCTCATCGCGCTCAACCTGGCCGCCTGGCCCGGCGATGACCTGCCGATCAGCATGCTGGCGCAGGTCATGCGCGGCGCCGCGGCGGTGGCGGCCGACGCGGGATGCACCGTCGTCGGCGGCCACACGATCGCCGATCCGGTGCCCAAGTACGGCATGGCGGTGGTGGGCATCGCCGACCCGGCACGCCTGTTCACCATCGACAACGCCAGGGCCGGCGACGAGCTGATCTTGACCAAGCCGCTGGGAACAGGGGTCGTCGTCACGGCGCTGAAGCACGACGCCGCCCACGCCGACACCGTCGAGAGCGCCGTGGCCTCCATGGCGGCGCTCAACGCGGCGGCGAGCGAGCTCGCGCTGGCGGCCGGGGTCCGAGCCGCCACCGACGTGACCGGATTCGGACTGCTCGGGCACCTGCGCAGGATGCTGAGAGCCAGCGGCGTCGCCGCGGAGGTGGACGCCCGCCGAGTGCCCTTCCTGCCCGGGGCCTGCGAGCTGGCCGCCAAGGGATTCGTCTCAGGCGGTTCCCGGGCCAACATGAGCTATCTGGCGGACTGGGTGCGCACCGATCCGTCCGTCGAGGAGGAGATCTCGGTGCTCCTGCACGACGCGCAGACCTCCGGAGGCCTGCTCATCGCCGCGCCCGCACCCGCGGACGGCCTGCTGGAGCGACTGCGGGCACAAGGGCTGCCCGCCGCGCTGATCGGGCGGGTGATCGCCGGGAACGCCGGACACATCACCGTGCGTGGCGGCCCCTCCTGACGATCCACGCGGGCCTCATGAACCATCCCCATATGCTGCGAACTGGCCGGAGGTAAAGGCGATGAGTGGCGATCCGCGCCGTGCCCTGCCGAAGATGGACGTCGTCCTGGCGCATCCCCGGATCGCCGAGCAGATGAGCAGCTGGGGACGGCCGCTCATGACCGAGATGGCCCGGCGGGCGCTGGAACAGGCCCGCCAAGGCGTCGCCGAGGGCCGTGCCCTGCCCTCGCTCGACGACATCGCGCGGACGGCGGCCAGATCCGTCGCCTCCCTCACTGCCGGTCGGCTGCGCGCCGTCGTCAACGCCACCGGGGTCGTCCTGCACACCAACCTCGGGCGGGCGCCGCTGTGCGCGGCGGCCAGGGAGGCCGTCAACACCGCGACCGGATACTCGACGGTGGAGTTCGACCTGCGGACCGGAGGACGCGGCAGGCGGGGCGCCACCGCCAACGCCCTGCTGCGTGAACTCACCGGAGCGCCCGGCGCCCTCGCGGTCAACAACGCCGCGGCCGCCCTGTTCCTCGCCCTCGGCGTTCTGGCGCGCGATCGGGAGGTCCTCGTCTCCCGCGGCGAGCTGGTGGAGATCGGGGGGGAGTTCCGTGTCCCGGCCATCATGGAGGCCGCGGGCGTGAAGCTCGTCGAGGTGGGCTCGACGAACCGCACCCACCTCGCCGACTACGCGAACGCGATCAGCGAGCGGACGGCCCTGCTGATGGTGGTCCACCCCTCCAACTACCGCATCGAGGGATTCACCGCGCAGCCCGCCCTGACCGACCTCGTCCACCTGGCGAGGAAGGCCGGTATCCCGTTGCTGCACGACATCGGATCGGGACTTCTGCGCGGACACATGGGTGATGAGCCGACGATCGAGGAGAGCCTGGCCGCCGGAGCCGATCTGGCGGTCTTCTCCGGTGACAAGCTCTTCGGCGGCCCTCAGGCGGGCCTCGTCGTGGGCCGGCCGGACCTGGTCGAGCGATTGTCGCGCCATCCCATCGCGCGCGCGGTGCGCATCGACAAGCTGACCCTCGCCGCCCTGGAGGCGACACTGCAGACACACCTGTCGGGCCGGCTGGAGGAACTCCCCGTGTGGCGGATGCTCACCCTGCCCCTGGGGGACGTCAGATCCCGCGCCGAACACATGGTCCGGGCCCTGGGCGAAGCCGCCTCGCTGGGGGAGGGCGCCAGCGTGGCCGGTGGCGGCAGCCTTCCCGGTGAGGGCATGCCCAGCGTGCTCGTCCAGATCGATCCGCGGCCCGTGACCGAGACCGTGGTCATGGCCAGGCTGCGCGCCGAGGACCTGCCCGTCATCGCGCGAGCCGAGCGGGGACGTGTCGTGGTGGACCTTCGCACCGTCTTCCCCGATCAGGACGAGATCCTGCTGCGGAGCCTGCGACGCGCGATCGGGCACTGATCCGGACATCCGACGTCGGTGACCGTCTCGCGAGCGTGGCGGGCCTCGCCGTGGTTCGCATGCTCGCGCGTTCGCGCGCCACGCGTCGGGGAGACGGCAACATCCTCATCGAGGTGGCGGAAGGCGCAGAGGAACACACCCGGGCGAGCCTTCACCCGCGATCAGGGCGCGGGCGATCGGTCAGCCCGGCGTGCGCGCTCTCATCTGACGCGTGCTCGCGTCCACCCGGACGGTGTGGCCGCGGCTGTCGAGGTACTCCAGCAGCGGGATGGCGACACGGCGGGAGGTGCCCAGGGCGCTCCTGGCCTCGCTCGCGGTGAACGGCTGCCGCAGCCGGCTCAGGATCTGCACGGCCCTGCCCTCCGCCTCGACAGGAAGGACCACACCTTCGGCCAGCCGGAGCAGGGCGCCCGCCCGCGCGGCGGTGATCACCGACTTCGAGGTGAAGCCCAGGCCGGCGAGATGCGCCGCCTCAGGGGCCTTGAAGGGGGCCGCCTCCAGCTCTTTTTCCAGACGGCGCACGGCCGCGGCGAGAGAGGCGGGCAGCGTGGGCGCGGCGGCGGGCCGGTACACACGGCCGCCCTCCATCCGTAACGGAGGCCGCACGAGGGCCTCCACCAGGCGCCGGTCGGGCAGGTTCAGCAGCTGCCTGGCCGACTCGACCGGCAGGCCCGGAGCCAGGGAGTTGCGGTCGGCGTAGGCGTTGACCGTTTCGGAGAGCTCGCCCGCCAGGGAGTTCCAGCGGACCGGGTCGACCAGCCAGTCGCCGACCACGGGCCCGTCCTCGGGTTCGCAGCCCATGACGGCCAGATCGGCTCGTTTCAGGAAACCGTGCCTGCGTAGCAGCGCGCCTCCGGTCGGCCGCTCGGGCCATCCGGCCAGCTCGCGGGCCGCGGCCGCGGCCGCACCGCGGCGGTTGAGCGGCGGGGGCCGGACGTCCAGGACGGTCAGGCCCGCCATGCGGCGAGAGCCGGGGTCTCGCATGATCGCGCGATCTCCGACGTGCAACGGCAGCGGTGTGGTGAGCGTCAGCCGGGCGGTCTCGGCGCCGAGGCGTCGCAGGCGCACCGCGGTCGCGGCGGAGCCGATGTGCAGGATGGACTCTCTTCCGAGGTCGTCGGCGCCGGCGCCGCGCAGACGGACGTCGACGGTGCTCGTGGCGCTCCAGCGGTCCGGTGACACCAGCGCCATACCGCGTGCGACGTCCGTCAGCTCGGCCCCTTTGAGGTTCACCGCCACGCGGGCGACACCGGAGACCGAGGAGAGACGTTTCTTGAGCGATTCCAGGCCGCGGACCCGGACGCGACGCCCGGAGGGGGCCAGGACCAGCTCATCACCCACCGACACGGTGCCGGCGGGCAGCGTGCCGGTGACGACCGTGCCCATTCCCCTGATGGTGAAGGCCCGGTCGATCCACAACCGGACAGGCTCCTCGGCCCGCGCGGGGGGAAGCGCGGTGACGAGCCTGTCCAGCGCCTTGAGGAGGTCGTCGATGCCCTCTCCCGTCGTGCTGCTGACGGTGACGGCCTCGACCTGGCCCAGGCAGGTTTTGGCGATCTCCGAGGCCGCCTCCTCGACCGCGAGCAGGGGATCGGCGCGATCGCATCGGGTGACGACGAGCAGCCCGTGTCCCAGCCCCAGCGCGTCGATCACCGAAAGGTGCTCGGCCGACTGCGGCATCCAGCCCTCGTCCGCGGCGACCACCATCATGACGGCGGGAACCGGGCCCACACCGGCGAGCATGTTGGTCACGAAGCGCTCGTGGCCGGGAACGTCGACGAAGGCCAGCGGCCTGCCCGAGGGCAGTGTCCGCCAGGCGAAACCCAGGTCGATCGTGAGGCCTCGCCGGCGCTCCTCGGCCCAGCGGTCGGGCTCCATGCCGGTGAGGGCGCGTACGAGCGTCGACTTTCCGTGGTCTACGTGGCCTGCGGTCGCGACTACATGCATACGCGCTTTCCCATCGCTCAAGGAGTGACGCGACGATCTTTGGCGGAGGCGAACGGGAATCGAACCCGCCAGCGACGTTAACGCCGCCCATCGGTTTTGTAGACCGGGAGGGCCACCAGGCACCTAACGCCTCCAGCACCTAACTAATAATATCTGTAGCGTACTGTCAACCGATTGAGCTCTGGAACTTCCTCGCCCTCTTGCCGTCCGGCCTTGATGTGGCTATTCAAAGGGAAGTTTGTGGAGAAACGATCTAAGGGCCTCCCGCGGGGAAATTTTCTCGGCCGAAGTATTGACTATATGAAGTTAAAGTAATCAACTATGGGTGACGCCGATGCTCAGGGTCGCTGAGCGCGGCCCTCGCCGGATCCGGCAGCTGCGGCGGCATCCGGAGACTCCACTTCGAGAGGCGTCCTGATCAGCCGAGAACCCAGGTTGGGAGAAAGACATGACCATCGCGGACAGCCCCCTGTCGACGACATCCCCGGACGTTCGCCCCCTGCTCGCCGACTACCGCGAGCGGTTCGTCCCCGTGGCAGTGGACTACCTGGAAAGGAGGATCTCCGCGAATGAGCTGCGCCGGCTCTGGAAGCCTCACTACCTGGGCCCGTTCCACTCCTACGACCTCACGGTGGAGCGGTCCTGGCGGGAGGCGAGCGGCTCGAAGGGCGTGATGGAGTCGGGGGCTCCCAAGGCCGATCCCAGCTTCGAGACGCCGCTCAAGCACTTCCCGGTGAGCATCGCCTACAACAACCTCGATCGCCTGATCGAGGTGCTCGCGATCGAACTGGGTGACCAGACGGTCGACAAGACCAAGGTCCGCGAGCGGACAGTCGACTTCGCGCACGTCATCGACTCACTCGATGTCCTCATGGCGTCACTTGACAACTAGTGGGTGACGCCGGGCAACCACGCTCCATCGCTCTCACTCGAAAGGTTGAACTGTGAGCGAACCTCAGGGAATCCTCAGACAGCTCCTCGACAGGGGCATCGCGTCGGATATCGACGACGCGACGCTCTCGCCGGCGGAGGTTGTCAAGGGTCACGAGTCCGCGTGGGGAGGGCCGGGTAACCTCTACCCGATCCGCCCGTACACGCTGACACCGTCGGCCCTCGAGTCCTTCACCGTCCGCGAGCGCATTCACGTGCGCATCGACGGTCTCGGTGAGGACATCGTCGACCTCCACGGCATGGCGATCTATCGTCGCCACGACCCGCACGCGGCCGAGGGCGTTGCCCTCGACTGGGCCAGCTCGACGATCACCGCGCAGTTCCTGTCGCTTCAGGTGACGGGACACAGCGAGATCTTCGGTCAGGTCAAGGTTTCGAACTCGCCCGGAAAGGCGGAAGGAGCCCGGGTCAAGCCGAGTCCCGCCCCCGACGATGGCTCGGTGATGCCCATCAAGGACTGTATTACCATGATCTATCCTCGGTTCGAGGTAGAGCAGCTCGGCATGACCGTGGACACCGGCGACCAGGTGGTCCGTCTGGAGTCTCGGGTTGCGATGGTCCCGCCGATCGGGGACGTGTCGCGTACTTCCAAGCACTACACGCTGTACGACGGCGAAGGCCGTCGCGTCGGTGAGTTGATCGCCGCCGACATCGAGATCGGGAATCTTCTCCACCACATCCCGATCACGAGCGCGGTGGTTCCAGCCGAGCTCGCCAGAGTGCTCGCCTAGGAACTTAGGCGATGGATGACGTGCGTGTTGCAGGGCCGGCCCGGGCGAACTTTCGCGCGGGCCGGCTCGTGTCCTATGCCTTCAGCGTTGAGGCCACCATCGGGCAGAAACCGATGAGGTACCTGTTCGCGCGCCGTTTCTCCGGGCCCCCCGGCCGGGGGAGCGCGGCGACCGCGATCTTCGTGTTGAAGCCGGAGGTTCTCTTCGGCACCTACGTATGGATCGACGAGGACCTCGCTCTGGCGACCTGCTCGGTCCAGACCTACCTGCCCACGATGAGGGAGCCGCTGCAGGTGGTGGACCGGCTCGTGTTCGACTGCCTGCCCCTCACCGAGATCGGATACGTGGACCTCATGGCCTGGCCGCATCCCGCCCTGCAACCGGTCGCCCCCGGCCTGTGTGCCGATCGGCTGCCGGACCTCCTGCCCGGGGCCGAGACGCGCTGCTTTTCTGGGCCGTCCTCGATGCCCGGGCTGCGCGTCAGCGAAGTCGTCGGCGCGCGCCACGGCATGGTGCTCGCGCGCACGGTGCACGATGGTGCCCAGCAGGTCAGGCGCTGGGAACTCATCGAGCAGGGCGGGGCGGAAGAGGACCGTTTGCCCAGACGCATCAGGGTCTCGCGGTCACAGGGCGGCCACCGCAGCGATTTCGTCCGGACCAGCCCGGCGACGGCGATCCCCGCGGCGGACTTCGACCTGAGCCCGCCGCTTCTTCGCGAGGCGGTGGCGCGGCGGCTGCGCGAGGAACGGGAGTGAGCATGCCGGCCCGGCCCTCGCCCTCGCTGCTGCTGGGACGCGCCCTGCAGGTGGCCGTCCATCTTTTTCGCTTCCTGCTGCGGGTGCTCGGGGTGACCCTCACCTCGCCGGCGGCCTCCCGGCGCGAACGCGTCGCCACGGAGGTGGCACACCTGGCCGAACGATTGGGCGGGGCCTTCCTCAAGGCGGGCCAGCTCCTGGCGACCCGCGTCGACCTGGTGGGACACACCATGGCCGCCGCCCTCGGACGGCTTCACGACAACGTGCGGCCGATGAGTGGCCGCCAGGCGCTGGGGGAGGCCCGCGCCGCCTTCGGCGCGCTGCCCGCGGGGTTCGACGAGGCCCTGCGCCGACCGCCCGTGGCCAGCGGATCGATTGCCTGCGTCTACCGGGCCGAACGGGACGACGGGGAGGTGGCGATCAAGGTGCGTCGTCCTGACATCGCCCGGCGCTTCGCGGCCGACATCGCGATGTTCCGGCTGGCGGCCCGGCTCATCACCCGCCTTCCGCCTTTCCGGCGCGTGCCCATGGTCGACATCGTCACGCAGATCGGGGACTCGCTGGTCGGGCAGCTGGACTTCGTCAAGGAGGCCGACAACCTGCGTCGCCTGCGCGCCGACCTGAGCTCGTTTCCCGAGGTCGTGGTTCCCGCGACGCGCGCGGGCATGTGCGCCGGCGGGGTCATCACCATGGACTACATCAGCGGTCTCGACCGCCTGGCCGTCGACCGCCTGCCGCGGAAAACGCGGGAGGCCGGCGTGGTGATCCTGGTGCGGGCCGTCTACCGGATGCTCTTCGTCGAAGGTTTTATCCACGTCGATCTGCATCAGGGAAACGTTTATTTTCAGGCCGACGGGAAAGTGGTGATCCTTGACGCCGGATTCACGTTTCGGTTGAGCGATATGGCGAGAGGCAGGTTCACGCAATTCTTCGCCGGGATGATCCGGGGAGACGGAGAATCCTGCGCAGAGATCTTGCTGTCCACTGTCCGGAGTATTGGGAAGGACGCCGATGTGGCCGCGTTCCGGCGTGACATCGCCGATCTGGTGGTGCGGAACGCCGGTGCGGTCGCCCGCGACTTCGACCTGGCCGCCTTCTCGGTCGACCTCTTCGACCTGCAGCGCAGGCACCGGCTCTTCGCGGAGCCGGAGTTCGTCTTCCCCCTGCTGTGCCTGCTCTCCCTCGAGGGGACGGTGCGCCGTCTCCACCCCATGATGGACTTTCAGCTTGAGGCCGCGCCGCACGTCATGCACGGTTTGCTGGTCAATTCCATAATGCCGTTCGACTAAGGGCCGAAATGGGTCACGTAACGGAAAGCGGCTGTCACTCGTAGGAGTATCAGTCGGGAGTCTTGACATGTTTCGGGTCAACATAGACGATAACTATATATTTATAAAGCATTCGTCCGTTTTTCTGATATGGGGTTATTAGCCCGGACCAGACCGATCGCAACGATCTGGGAGCTTCGCATGCCCGCCCCCTCTTCCCCGCGACAATCGTCCGCCACCGCAGGCGCCGTGGCAACGCTCTGCCTGACCGCCTTCGTTGTCATGGTGGACACGACGATCGTCCAGGTCATGGCCCCGGATCTGATCGACGGTCTCGGTGCCGACCTGAACCAGGTGCTGTGGGTCGTCAACGGATTCGTCCTGGTCTACGCCGCCCTGCTCATCACCGCCGGGCGGCTGGGAGGCGTCCACGGTCCCCGGCGCCTGCTGGTGGGGGGTCTGCTCCTCTTTGTGGCCGCCTCGCTGGCGTGCGGCCTGGCGGATTCCCCCGCACAGCTCATCGCCGCCCGCGTCGTGCAGGGTGCCGGGGGAGCGATGATCGTCCCGCAGAGCCTCACCCTGGTCGCCATGCTGTTTCCCGAGCACCGCCGCGGCGCCGCGCTCGGGGTGGTCAGCGCGACCATGGCCCTGGCGGCGGTCGTCGGCCCGGTCGGCGGAGGCTTGATCGTCACCGGCTGGGGATGGCGGTGGGCGTTTCTCGTCAACGTCCCGATCTGTGTGCTGGCCCTGCTGCTGACCCTTCGCTACGTTCCCGACGTCCGTGCCGGCCGGCGGCAGGCGCTGGACCGGGGAGGTGTCGCGCTGGCGACCGCCGGGCTGACGGCGATCACCTACAGCCTCATCGAAGGACCGCGACACGCGTGGGGCACGGTCGCCGGTCCTGTCACCATTCCCATGATCTTCGTTCTGGGACTGGTGCTTCTCGCCGTCTTCGTCTGGTGGGAGCGCGGGCACGCCGATCCCCTCATGCCGCTCGGCCTGTTCGCCCACCGCTCCTTCACCGTCGCCGGCTGGCTGGCGTGTGTGCAGTTCACCGTGATGCTCGGCCTCATGCTGGTCGTCACCTTGCACGTGCAGGGCGCGCTGGGCGGCACGGCCATCGACACGGGGCTGGTCTACCTGCCGATGGCGGTCGCGGCGGGGGTGCTCTCCCCGCTGGCCGGATGGCTCACCGACCGGGCGGGAGGCTGGCTGATCATCATGGCGGGCCTGATGGCGATGTCGGCCGGCGTGGGGTGGTTCGCCCTTCTGGCCGGACGGTCCGCCACGGTGCTCACCCTGGCTCTGCCGCTGGCCCTGGTGGGCGCCGGGGTCGGCCTGGTGATGGCGCCGGCCAGTACCGAGGCCATCAAAGGCCTGCCCGCCGCTCTGGTTCCCGCGGCCTCCGGGGTACTCAACACCGGGCGGCAGCTCGCGGGCATGCTCGGTGTGGCGCTCGTCGGCGCCATCGTCCAGATCGGCTCGCCGTCCTGGCCGGCGACACCGGTGGGCCCCGGCGGCCAGGTGCGGCAGGCGCGCGAGGCGTACGCGAACGCCTTTGCCGCGGCCGAACGCTCGGCGTTGATCGTGCTGGCCGCCATCGCCCTGCTCGCCGCGTTCGGCTCGCTGCTGATCCGGCGGCGCTCACGCCCCCACGAGGTCGTCGGCTCCACGCCCATGACCACGTGATTCACCGGTTACCACCACGTCAGCTGTGCAACACCTCATCGAGTTTCGAGGAGATCATCATGCGCCAGTGCCTGGACGAGCGCCAGCAGCGGTTCCTCTCGCTGACGGACAAGGTGGTTCCGGCGCTCGCCGAACGCGCGGGCCGTCACGACCGCGACAACACCTTCCCCTTCGACGACTACAACGACCTGCGCGAGGCGGGGCTCCTGCGCCTGACCGTGCCCGAAGAGCTGGGAGGTCTCGGCGCCGGGCAGGCGGAGATGCTGCCGGTGCTGGAACGTCTCGCGAGCGCCGGCGCCGCCACGGCCCTGGCCTACGCCATGCACGTGGCACCTCTCGGCTCCTGGGCGCTGACCTGGCGGCGCACCGGTGCTCCGCCCCTCGCGCAGGTGCTCCAACTGGCGGGCCAGGACCGGTTGGTGCTCGCCGCGATCGCCAGCGAGATCGGCACCTCCAACCTCTTCCTGGACGCCAAGACCACGGCGACCCGCACGGAGGGCGGTTACCGGATCACCGGCCGCAAGAACTTCGCCACCAACAGCTCCGTCGCCACGATGTGGGCCACGACGGCGCGGTACGAGGATCCCGACCACGGGGCGCGCCTGCTGGTGTTGCTCGTGGACCCCTCGGTCCCGGGCATCACGATCGAGCAGACGTGGGACACCCTGGGCATGCGGGCCACGCAGAGCAACGACGTCGTCTTCGACGGACTGTTCGTGCCCGAGCACGGCGTCGTCCAGTCGATACCGGTCGGGCACTTCGACGCCCAGGTCCTGGAGACCATCATCTGCTGGACCGCTCCCAGCTTCGGGGCCGTCTACACCGGCATCGCCGCCGGAGCCCTGGACTGGGCCATCGCGCAGATCCGCCGCCGCGGCCTGGCAGGGGACCCGCGCGTCCAGGACGCGGTCGCGGATGTGGAGATCATGCTGGAGGTGAACCGCAGCGTGCTGCAGCGTCACGCCGCGGAGGTGTCCAGCCACCGTCTCATGGAACAGCTCACCGTCCAGGAAGGGCTGGGACGGTGCGCCTTCGTGAAGAACGTCTGCACGAACAACGCCGCCGCCATCATGACCCGCCTTCTGGACGTGGTCGGCGGCGCCGCCTACATGCGCGGCCAGCCGTTCGAGCGGATGTGGCGCGACGTCCAGGCCGGGCTGATCATGCCCATCAACAATCGCACCGGCAAGGAGCTCATCGGCGCGAGCTCCCTCGACGTGGCCGTCGCGCCCGTCGCCGACCTCCAGATGCCCGGGAGCGAGCGGTGACCAGGACACGGTTGAAGGCGGCTCTCGCCGCGTTGTCGGTCCTGGTCGCGTCCGTCGCCTGCTCGGCCGCGACGGCGGTCCGCTCCGACGGGCTGCCCGCAACCCTCCGGGTGGGGGTGATCCCCAACATCTCACCCGAGACCCAGCGCGCCCAGTACGAGCCGTTTCGCAAGTACCTCGCCGAACGGCTGAAGACCGAGGTGGAACTGTTCGTCGCGACGAACTACGCGGGGGTCGTCACGGCTCTGGCGGCCAAAAAACTCGACGTCGCCTATCTGGGCGGCCTGACCTACGTACAGGCCGAGGCACAGACGAAGGTGGTGCCGCTCGTCACCGAGGTCGACCAGGAGACGGGAACCCCGGAGTACCTGTCGGCCGTCGTCACCAAGGCCGACGCGTCCTTCCGGTCGACGAAGGACGTGGTGGCCGCCGGCGCGAAGTTCGCCTTCGGGGACGTCAGCTCCACCTCGGGCAGTCTCTATCCCCGCATCATGCTGGCCGACGCCGGAGCGCGATGCCAGGTGCGGGATCTCACCTCGTGCGCCCCGCTGTCCGCGGTCACCTTCACCGGCGGCCACGACGCGACGGCTCAGGCGGTGCTGTCGGGCAGCGCCGACGCGGGAGGCATCGAGTTGCGGATCCTGCACCGCCTGGAGAAGCAGGGAAGCGTGCCCCAGGGCGCGCTGCGGGTGGTGGAGACCCGCAAGGTGATGGGGTATCCGTGGGTCGCCGGTCCGGACCTGGGCCAGGGCGCCCGCGCCGCGATCGTGAAGGCGTTCACGGAGATATCCGATCCCCGCCTGCTGGACCTCATGCGCGCCAAGCGCTACGCGGCGGTCTCGGCCACGCACTACAACGAGGTCCGCGAGCGAGCGGCCGATCTCGGTCTGCTGACGGCTCCGTGAGCACATCGCGAAGCGGGCAGGCGATGCGCATCGAGGTGTCGAACGTCCGCGTCACGTTCACCGACCAGGCCGTCCTCGACGACGTCAGCCTGAGTGTCGCCCCAGGAGAGCAGATCGCCCTTTTGGGCCCTTCGGGAGCGGGCAAGACGACCCTCCTGCGTGTCGTCGTGGGCGCGCTCCGCCCCGAGCGGGGCGCCGTCATGGCCGACGGGGTGGATCCCTTCGGGACCCGTGCCGGCCTGACCCGGCTGAGACGCTCCATCGGATGCGTGCGGCAGCGCGACGACCTGGTCGCCGGACTCACCGCCCGCACGAACATCCTGGCCGGGGCCGCGCACGCGTGGAGGCCCGCGGACTGGGCCGCGGTGCTGGTGGGCTCCGTACCGCGCCGTTTCGCCGAGCGCCTGGGCGAGCTGGCCCGCATCCACGACATCGAGTCCCTGCTCGCGGACCGGGTCGAGCACCTGTCCGGTGGGGAGCGCCAGCGGGTGGCCCTGGCGCGGGCCCTGTTCACCCGGCCCCGGCTGTTGCTCGCCGACGAGTGCACCTCCGGCCTCGATCCGGTACGCGCCACCGTCGCGCTCGACCACCTGCAAGGCTCCGGCGCGACGCTTCTGGCGACCACGCACGACCTGAACGTGGCCAGGCGTTTCGAGCGGGTGGTGGCACTGCGGGAAGGGAAGATCGTCTTCGACGGCAAACCGCCGGACGCCGAGGAGATCGAGCGTATCTACGGCAAGAGCGCGCCCGAGGAGATACCGGTATGAGCGCGCCGAGCCGGGGCGTGGCCTGGCGTTCCCCTTCTCCCCGGCGGCCGCTGCGCTGGCTCCTGGGCGCCGTGGCCGTGGCGGCGGTGCTGTGGTCTTTGGCCGGTACCGGTGTCGGGCTGGGGTCCCTGATCGAGGGCAGGGCCGGTGCCGCGCAGCTGATATCGGGCCTGTTCCCGCCCGATCTGGACGCGGACCTGCTGAGCAGGGTGTTCACCGCAGCGGTCGAGACCCTCCAGATGTCGGTGGCCGCGCTTTTGCTGGGCGCGGTGATCGGGCTGCCGCTGGCCGTCGTGATGGCCGGGAACGTACAGGCGCCGCGCTGGCTGGGCGCCGCCGCGCGGACGGTGGCGACCCTGCTGCGCAGCGTCCACGAGCTGCTGTGGGCTCTGCTGTTCGTGGCGACCGTGGGTCTTGGCCCGGCGGCGGGCGTCTACGCGATCAGCCTGCATTCGGCCGGTGTGCTGGCCAAGCTGTGCTCGGAACAGCTGGAGGCCGTCGACCCCGGCCCGGTCGAGGCGATGCGGCTCACGGGTGGCTCCCGCTTCACCACCGCCCTGCTGGGGATCATCCCGCAGGCCCGCGCGCACCTGGCCTCCCAGGTGCTCTACCAGTGGGAGTGCAACATCCGCAGCTCGGTGGTGATCGGCTTCGTCGGCGCCGGGGGGATCGGCCAGGCCCTCGGTATCGCGCTGCACCTGTTCCGATACCAGGAGCTGGCCACCCTGGTCGCGTCGGTGGTGATCCTGGTCATCGGCGTCGACCGGATATCCAAGGTCTTCCGGAGCCGCCTGGGTGCGGCCTCCGGGCGCGCGGGCGGAGGCACACCGCATCCGCATCGATCATTTTTCGGAAGGAGCGTCCGATGAAATTCCTGTTCGTCCTGCACGACCCGCCGTACGGCACCGAGCGGACCTACAACGGCATCCGATGGGCCAGGCAGATGCTCGACGAGGACGAGAACGAGGTGAAGGTCTTCCTGTTCGGCGACGCGGTGATCTCGGCGATGGACGGCCAGAAGACGCCCAACGGCTACTACAACATCGCGAAGATGATCCGCGGCCTGGTGGACAAGGAGGCCGAGATCGGGTCCTGCGGCGCCTGCCTGGACGCGCGGGGTGTCAGCGAGGACAGCGTGGCCAAGGGGACCCACCGGTCCTCGATGAAGGAACTGGCCCAGTGGACCGCCTGGGCGGACAAGACGATCAACGTGTGACGAGCCCGGCCGGCGCCGGTCGGGCGCGCCCCCGCGGGGACGCGCCCGACCGGCGCCTTTTCAGCCCAGGGTCGCCATCGCGCGGATGACCCGTTCCACCTCTTGGGGATCGGTGACGATACTCGGCCCGAACCTGACGAAGGACTCGCGGTAGGGGGTCTCGGCGGCCGAGATGTGATGCTTGGCGAACAGTTCCTGGACCACCTGTTCGGGCGTGAGCCCGTCGACCGTGCAGCAGATGATCCCCGCTGACAGCTCCGCCGAACGCGGCGTGATGAGGCGAACGTGCTTGAGCCTGGCCAGGCCGTCCTTGAGCTGGTCGGACTGGGAGCGGGTCCGGGCCGCGACGCGGGCCTTGCCGATGGCCTGGTGGAACTCCACCGCCTTGGCCAATGCCCAGCGGTGCTCGAAGGAGTGGTAGCCGCCCGGTGTGGCCAGGTCGCCCGGTGCGCCGGTCGGTGGCTGCCCGGTCAGCCAGCCGGTGAAGGCGGGCATCGAGAAGCTCGGCACCACCGGCCGGAACCGGGCCCACGCCTCGGCTCTGCCCCAGACGAAGCCGGTGCCCCGCGGCCCGAACAGCCATTTGTGGGTGGCGGTCATGAAGAAGTCGCAGCCCAGGTCCTGCATCGTCACGTCCTCGGCGGCGAACCCGTGCACCCCGTCGACGCACAGCAGGATGCGCTCTTCGTCCTCACGCCGCTGGTTGATCTCGGCGATGGCGGCCGCGACCTGTTTCACGGGGAGTTTCAGGCCGGTGCTCGAATAGACCCATGTCACCGCCACCACCCGGGTCTTGGAGGTGAT
Source organism: Streptosporangium sp. H16 (assembly GCF_051918855.1). Lineage (NCBI taxonomy): Bacteria > Bacillati > Actinomycetota > Actinomycetes > Streptosporangiales > Streptosporangiaceae > Streptosporangium > Streptosporangium sp. H16. Next base: position 69,261 of record NZ_JBPXMD010000015.1, on the reverse strand, counting down.
CGCGGCGCGCAGCCTGGCGACGAGCTGACCGGCGGAGGCCTTCGCCGGATCGTCGTAGAGCTTTATCGTGCGCACGACGACGCCGTCGGCCTGCGCACGCAGCCGAAGGGACTCGTGGGTGGAGTAGAACTCGTGCTCGGTCGTGACGACCTCGTCGCCGGCCTTGAGGTCCAGGCCGCCGTAGACCAGGCCGATGCCCATCGTCGTGCTGTCGGTCAGCGCTATGTCCTCGGCCTTGGCGCCGATGTAGGCGGCCAGGGCCTTGCGCACGTCGTCGCTGCGCCGGAAGTCGTCCATCCCGAGCCCGTACTGCTGGGGGAAGGAGTCCAGGCCGTCACGGAAGTGCCCGATCGCGGCGCTGACCGGCGCGGGGTGCGAGGCGAGCATGAACGCCGAGAAGTGCGCGTAGCGCCGGGTGAGCGGGAACTGCGCGCGTACCGACTCCCAGCTGCGGGGGTTGAAGCGGGCCGGGTCCGGCTTCGCGGCGGGCGAGGGGGTGCCCGCCTGGGCCGTGGAGCATCCCGCGGCGAGCACGCCCGCGCCCGCGAGGGCGCTGCCGCGCAGCAGCGTGCGCCGGTCGAGACTGTCCGCGGTGGCGTCGCCCGGATCGTGCGACGCGGCTCGAGTGCTCTGGTCTGTCACAACGCCTCCTGTGCACGGCGTCCCCGCCGAAGTCATCCAGAGGGAACTATATTTTTATAAAGCCTAGCATTTGACTATATGTATCTAAAGTAAGTTGTTTCTGCCTGTTTGAGGTGTTGCGCCGTTTCGTGACCTGTGTTGAGCCCTTACGGAAGTCGCCCCCCATAGATGTAGAAATACGGCGATTGCCGTTCGTCTTTCAGGCAGGAGGTGCACGCGTGAGATACACCCTCATGTTTCGCGGCGCGGAGCAGGCCGAGCGGCCCTGGGAGGCGACAGGCGACAACGAGTGCGATCACATGTCCACAAAGGTGGAGCGGTGGTTCTCCGCCCACGCCGGAAGGATCACCCGCAGCTGCCGGCTGAGGTCGTATGAGACCGCCACGACCCTGCGCCCGGGGCAGGGGCCGCGGCTCAGGGTGCTCGACGAACCGTTCTGCGCGGATCGTGACGCGTTCACCGGCTACGTCGAGGTCGAAGTGGCCGGCCTGGAGGAGGCGCTGGACATGGTGCGCGGCTGGCCGGCCCGCGCGACGGTGGAGATCCGGCCCATCGCGTGAGGCAGGGACGGGCGTCTGGCCGAGATCACCCCGCCGCGGGGCGCCGGTGGGTCTCCTGCATCCGGGCGGCCACGACCAGACCTGAGGCGGCGGTGATCCCGGCGACCACCCAGATGGCCGCGGGGATCCCGTACAGGTCGGCGATGACGCCCGACAGCACGGCGCCCACCGCGAACCCCCCGTCGCGCCACAGGCGATAGACGCCCACCCCGCGGGCACGCCAGCTGGGGTGGGCGACGTCTCCCACGGCGGCCAGCAGCGTGGGATAGACCATGGCGGTCCCGGCGCCCAGCAGGGCGACGGCGGCCGCCCACGCGGCAAAGCCCGTCCCCAGCGCGACACCCGCCAGCGCGGCCGCCTGAAGGAGCATTCCGGAGGTGATCAGATGCTTGCGCCCGAGCCGGTCGGAGAGCGCTCCGGTGACCATCTGTCCCGCTCCCCAGACGGCGGGGAGGAAGGCGGTGAGCAGGCCGATCTGCGCGAGGTGCAGGCCGTGGGCGGCGAACAGAATCGGAAACAGCCCCCAGGCCAGCCCGTCGTTGAGGTTGTTGACCATTCCGGCCTGGTTCACCGCCGACAGGGAGGGGTGACGGAAACTGGCCAGCACGAAGACCTGCGAGGTACTCAACCGGGTGGCCTCGTGCGTCGTGGCCTCCAGCCGCGCGTGCCCGCGGGTCTCCCTGACCAGCAGGAGGGAAAGACCCAGGCCCAAAGCCGCGTAGGCGAGGCCGAGGAGGAAGGGCGCCGGGCGCAGGCCGTAGCGCTCGGCCAGGAATCCGGTGGCCAGGGCGGTGAGCGCGACGGCGAGGTATCCGGCCGACTCGTTGAAGCCCATCGCCAGTCCCCGGCGTTGCGGCCCCACCAGGTCGATCTTCATGATGACCGTCGTGGACCAGGTGAGCCCCTGGTTGACGCCGAGCAGCACGTTGGCGGCGACGATCCATCCCCAGGAGGGGGCCCAGATCAGCAGGAGCGGCACCGGCAGCCCGACGAGCCAGCCGGCGATGAGGACGGGTTTGCGGCCGTACCTGTCGGAGAGCGTGCCCGCGAAGAAGTTGCTGATCGCCTTGGTGACCCCGAAGGCGAGGATGTAGGTCAGGACCGCGCTGTAGGCGCTGAGCGCGAACGTCTGCTCGGCCAGCAGCGGCAACACTGTTCTTTCCTGCCCGAGCATGCCGCCGACCAGGGCGTTCACCGCGACCAGTAGGACGAACTGGGCCAGGTTCGCGCGCAGTCCGAGCCTTGGCGGCTCCCTCACTCCTCCTTCTCCAGGGGAGCGCCGGTGAGCTCGGCCCAGTCGCCGGGACCGCCGCGCAGGATGCTGACCTGCCGGTGGCCGGCCCGTCGCAGCAGGCTGGCCGCGGTGGCCGCGCGCTCCCCATGACCGCACATCACCACGCGCCGCCGGTCGTCCAAGGCCGCACCGGCAAGGCTGCCGAGCTCGATGTGGTCGGCTCCGGGAAGGTGCCCCGCCCGGAACTCGGTGGTCTGCCGCACGTCGAGGACTTGAGCGCCGCCGAGTTGGTCAGGCGTGATGACGTCCATCATGACCAGGAGATCACGCTGCCAGCCCTCGGTGACCTCACCGACGAGGTTCTCGTGGCCGATCTTCAGCGCCTGCCAGAGGATCTCGCCGGGATCCTGGTCGGGGTTGCGGACGACCGCCACGGGAGCCGAAGCCGGCACGATCCAGCCAAGCCAGCTGGCGAACTGGTTGCGCAGTGGTATGGAGATGGACCCGGGAAGGTGTCCGCGCGCGAAGTCGCCGACGGGACGCACGTCGACCACGGTGGCGCCTGCGGCGGCCGCCGCGTCGACGGTCAGCGGACGCAGGCAGGGCTGCTCCTTCACAACGGCGGGACCGAGTCTGTTGATCTCGCCCAGCCGTAGGAAGTAACCGGGGAAACTGCCCAGATCTCCGAGAAGCCGGTCGGCGAAGGTGTCGGCGTCCGGAGCCGCGAGGAGCGGATTGCTCTTCTTCTCCCTGCCGATCGTCGAGACGCGTTCGGCTCCCGGCGGGGCCGAGCAGAACGATCCAGCGCCGTGCGTGGGCCACACGGCCACCTCCTCGGGCAGCAGGCCGAGCCTGCGGAGCGAGTGGTACTGCGCGTGCGCCAGTTCCCTGGCCCGTTCCGGGGCCACCAGGTCGGTTCGGGCGGCGGAGCCGACGATCAGGGACCCTCCGGTGAAGACGCCCGCGGGGACGTCGCCGTCGAGCAGAAGGAAGGCCAGGTGCTCCGTCGTGTGCCCAGGGGTGGCGATCGCCCGCAGGGTCAACCCGCCGAGGTCGACCTCGTCCCCGTCGCGCAGGCCGACGTGATCGAAGGCGCGCTCCCCGGCGGCCGAGGCCAGCACCCGCGCGCCGAGGTCGTGGGCGAGTTGGAGGGAACCGGACAGGAAGTCGGCGTGCAGGTGGGTGTCGGCGGCGAACGCGATCGTGAGCCTGCGGCGTTGGGCGGCCCGCCGGACGGCGCGCAGGTCCCGGGAGACGTCGACGGCGAGGGCGCGTCCGTCGCCGAGGTCAACCAGATAGGAGGAGTTGCCGAGCCCTTCATCGACCAAAGGAATCAACTGGGATTCCGAAAATGCCACTGTGTACCCCTTTGTACAGCATGTTACAATATTCCATAACTCTTTGGAGGATGTCTCATGAGTGACCGCGAGCGCAAGACACAGTTGTACGAACAATTCGCCCGAATGGGAAAAGCGCTCGCCAACCCCCTCCGACTGGAACTGCTCGACGTACTGGCCCAAGGGGAGCGCGGGGTGGAAGACCTCGCCTTCACCTGCGGGTTCAAACTGAGCAACACCTCCGCACAACTCAAGGTCCTGCAGTCAGCGGGACTGGTGACGACAAGACGATCTGGCACGCGCGTCTTCTACCGTCTGTCCGACGACGCGGTCGGAGGATTCGTCGAGCAGATGAAGAGCGTGGCGGCGGCATCACTCGCCGAAGTGGAGCGAGCGGCCCGCGACTACCTCGGCGAGATCGGCGGCCTGGAGCCGGTCGGAAGATCCGAGCTGTCCAGGTTGCTGGAGAACGGTGACGTCATCGTGGTCGACGTACGACCACAAGCCGAGTACGCGGCCGGGCACATCCCCGGCGCGCTGTCGATCCCGCACGACCAGGTGGCCGCGCGACTGGCGGAACTACCCTCGCACGTGCCGATCGTGGCCTATTGCCGAGGCCGGTTCTGCGTCATGGCGCCGCAAGCCGTGCGCCTGCTGCGCCGGCACGGGTTCCAGGCGAGCCTTCTCGAAGACGGGCTGCCCGAGTGGCGGCGGGCCGGGCTGCCGATCGCCTCCTGACAGGGAACCACAGTGAATCACCCCGGTCTCGACGACAATGTGATCTATCTTGACTACAACGCCACCACGCCCGTGGACCCGAGAGTGGCCGAAGCGGCCTGGCCGTACGTCACCAGGTTCTTCGGCAACCCGTCGACCTCCTACCGCTACGCGCAAGAACCACGCCGTGCCCTGAAGGAGGCCCGATCCCGGGTGGCCGCCCTCCTCGGCAGCCGCCCCGCGGAGATCGTGTTCACCGCCGGGGGCTCCGAATCCGACACCACGGCCCTTCGCGGCCTGGCCCTGGCCGCCGGTGGCGGTCACATCATCACCCAGCAGACCGAGCACCCCGCCGTGCTGCGCACCTGCCGGGCGCTGCAACGCCGGCACGACGTCCACGTCACCTTCCTGCCGGTGAACGAAGGCGGCCTCGTCGATCCAGCGGCACTCGAAGCCGCGTTCACCCCGCGGACCTTCCTGGTGTCGATCATGACGGCCAACGGCGAGACGGGCGTCCTGCAGCCGGTCGCCGACCTCGCCGAGATCACGCACCGCCACGGGGCACTGTTCCACACCGACGCCGCCCAAGCCGTGGGCAAGATCCCGCTGGCGGTCGAAGACCTCGGCGTCGACCTGCTCACCGTGGCCGGTCACAAGTTCTACGCGCCCAAGGGCATCGGCGCCCTGTACGTCCGCGAAGGCGTCACCATCGAACCCGCCGTCTACGGGGGAGACCAGGAGCGGGGCCTTCGAGCCGGCACCGAGAACGTCGCGTACGCGGTCGCGCTGGGGACCGCCGCCGACCTGGCCGCCACCGAACTCGACCGCGAGGCCTCCCGGCTTCGCGACCTCCGCGACCTGCTGCACCAGGACCTGCGGCAGCGGCTGCCCGGATCGATCGACCTCAACGGCCACCTCGACCATCGGCTGCCCGGCACCGTGAACCTCAGCGTCGCGGGCGTCGAGGGAGCCGCCCTGCTCGCCGCCACCCCCCAGATCGCGGCCGCCACCGGATCCGCCTGCCACACGGGCGACCCCGAACCCTCCGCGGTCCTGACGGCCATGGGACTGAAAAGGGAGCGAGCCCTGTCGGCGATACGGCTCTCGCTGGGACGCTGGACCACCGAGAACCAGGTCAAGGCCGCCGCCCGGCTCCTCGCGAACTCGGCGCTGCGACTTCGCGCCGACCAGGAGAACTCTCCCTGATCCGGTCATCGGACGGCGAGACCCGCTTTGACAGTTGACGCTAACGAAAGCGCCGACATACGCTCGCCACTGTCGATTTCGCCTCATAGATCCGGTTTCGCCGACCGGTCCGCCTTGGCCCCCGGACGCACGTCGTCGCTCTTCGACCCTGGAGGTTTCCATGGTTCGTCTCGGCATGCTCATCGACCTGAACACCTGCATCGGATGCCACGCCTGCTCCGTAGCCTGCAAGGCGGAGTTCGACGTCCCCCTGGGAGTCTTCAGGGACACCGTGAAGTACGTCGAGGAGGGCACCTACCCCCAAGTGACCCGCCACTTCATACCGGTGTTGTGCAACCACTGCGAGGACGCCCCCTGCCTCAACGCCTGCCCCACCGGCGCGGTGCTACGGCTGGACGGCGGCGAGGTCACGATCGACGAGGGCGACTGCAACCTCAACAGAGCCTGCATGTCGGCCTGCCCCTACGACGCCATCTACGTCGACGTCGACAAGGGCGCCGCACAGAAATGCACCTTCTGCGAGCACCGCACGGCCCAGGGACGACAACCGGCCTGCGTCGACGCCTGCCCCACCGACTGCCGCATCTTCGGAGACCTGGACGACCCCGAAAGCGTCATCGCGCGCAAGGCCGCGGCCAATCCGACCACCGCGTGGAAAGAAGACGAAGGCACACGTCCTCGCGTGCTCTACGTCGATCCGAAGAACGCGCTCGACCTGGTCGCCGACGCGGGCGTCCAGGTGGACCGCTCGGTCGACCTGCCCGGTGAGAGGGCATGACCGCGGCGTACGAAGCCCACGTTCTCGCACCGGAGCCGCCCTGGGGACCGCTCCTGGCGGCCTACATCGTTCTCGTCGGTCTTCCCAGCGGTCTCACCCTGGTGACCTGGCCACTGGCCCGGCGGCACTCCCACCTCTCGGCCGGCATCGACCGGTACGGGTCATGGGCCGCGCTGGCGACCCTGCTCGTGGTCAGCGTCCTCCTGGTGGCCGACCTGGGCCGCCCCGAGCGTTTCCACTTGATGATCACCCGTTTCGACAACCTGGCCTCCCCGATAGCCGTGGGCGCCAAGCTCATCGCGATCAAGATGTTCCTGCTCGCCGTGCTCGTCTACGGGCTGGAACGGCGCCGACGCTCCCCAGACACCGCGGTGGTGACATCCGGCAGGATCACCTCCCTGCTGTCAGGGGCTCTCCTGCTGACCAGCTTCGCGCTCGCCGTCTATCCCGCCGCCCTGCTGTCCAGGTCCTGGGCCTCGCCGCTGGCCGGCACCAGCGGCTCAGCACTGATCTTCGTCGTCACCGCCCTGCTCATGGGAACGGCGGCGGTCCTGCTGGTGGTGTCCCTCCTGAATGTGAAAGAAGGCGACCACACGTCGACTCTCCACATCTGCCGCCGGGCGGTACTCGTCCTGCTCGGCGCCCTTGGTGTCACCCTGTCGTTCGAGGTGCTCTCGCTCGCGGGAAGACCACCCGACCGCCTTCTACTCGCCGCGATGCTCACCGGAAGCCTGGCCCCGGTGTTCTGGGGACTCGTGGTGGCACTGGGCATCATCGCCCCCGCGGCGGCACTTCTCCTCTTTCCCTCCCACCGCGTGATCGTCATCATCAGTGCCACCGCCACGCTGACCGGCGCCGCGGCGGCCCGCTATCTGCTTTTCGCCGTCGGTCAGTGAAGGAGCAATCATGCCCGCCGAGCATCAGAGCACTCCGGAACCCGCATGGACGCTGACACGACGCGATCTCCTTCGGATAGGAGCAGTCACCGGCGCCGCGGTGACGGGTCTGGGAACCATCGAGATCATCGACCGTACCGGCGCCTCCCCGGGCACGGCGAAAACCGCGAGCACGGCGCACAGGATTCCCTCGATGTGCCAGATGTGCACCACCGCCTGCGGCATCGTCGCCAACGTACGCGACGGCCGGCTGCTCACCATCGAAGGAAACCCCGCCGACCCCAACAGCCAGGGATCGATCTGCGCCAAAGGCGTGGCCGGACCCTCCATCCTGTACGACCCCAACCGCCTGCTCTATCCGCTCAAACGCGTCGGCAAGCGAGGCGAGGGACGATGGCGGCGCATCTCCTGGGAGGAGGCCTACACCGAGATCGCCGACAGGCTGCGCCCCATCAGGCAGAGCGGCCACCCCGAGGAGTTCGCCTTCCAGCAGGGACGTAACCGCTCCACCGACATCGTCAGCAGGTTCCTCAACGCCTTCGGCACCCCCTCGGCCTTCAACCACCGGGCCCTGTGCTCGCTGAACCGCCGGGCCGCCATCCTGGCCACCATCGGCGACTCCGACTGGGACCTCGGCGACTTCGAGAACAGCCGCTACATCCTCAACTTCGGATGCAACTGGGCCGAGGCACACCAAGGCCACATCCCCGTCGCGATCCGCATGATGCGAGCCCGTGAACGCAACCACGCGAAGATCGTGACCTTCGACGCGCGACTGTCCAACACCGCCGCACTGTCGGACGAGTGGTTCTGCGTCAAGCCGGGCACCGACGGCCTGATCGCCCTGGCCATCGCCAACGTCATCTGCTCCGAAGAACTCTGGGACAGGAAATGGTTCGACACCTGGTCGAACTATCCGGCCGACAAATACGCCGAACACGTCAAGCAGTACACGCCCGAGCGCGCCGAAGCGGAAAGCGGCGTACCCGCCGAAGCCATCCGCCGCATCGCCCGCGAGTTCGCCGCGGCCGCCCCGCGATGCACCACGATCTGCAACCGAGGCTCCGCCGCGCACCGCAACGGCTTCTACAACGACCGCGCCATCACCGTACTCAACGCCCTGGTCGGCAACATGGGCCGCACCGGCGGCTGGTGCTGGCACCCCATCAGCGCCTGGGACAAGAAACAGATCCCCGAGCCCGAGCCGATCCCGCCCAAGCCCACCGCCCGCAGCCTGATCGCCGAAGCCAAGAACTGGCCCCTGGCGAACGCCTGGCAGGACAACAAGATGCGGGTCGGCGAAATCGTCTACCTCTGGATCAAAGAACGACGCCAGCGAATCTCCGCGCTGATGACCTACAACTGCGACCAGGCATGGTCATGGCCCGAAGCCAACCTCGTCCGGGAGGTGCTGGCCGACGAGGAACTCGTCCCCTTCCACGTGTGCATCGACGTCATGCCCTCGGAGACCTCCGCGCTCGCCGACATCGTGCTGCCCTGGACGACCTACCTCGAACGATGGGACATCGACTCCCGGCCCCCGCAAGGACTCGTCGACTACGTCGGCCTGCGCCAGCCCGTGGTCAAACCACTGGGGGAGTCGAAGGACCTGCGAGAGATCTTCCCGGAACTGGCCCGCCGCATCGGCGGCGGCATGGAACGCTACTTCCCCTGGCAGACCCAGGAACAGTACTTCGACGACTACTTCCGCAGCGTTCCCGGCGGGCTCGCGCACATGCGAACCACAGGAGTGTGGCAAGACCCGGCGAAAACCCCCAACTACACCCCCTACGAGCGGGTCCTGACCGACGACGAACTGAAAGGCAGCGAAACCGACCGGGAGACCGGGATCATCTACAACGGCGAAGACCCCAAGACGAAGGAACGCCTCGCCGTCGGAATCATGATCGACGGCATCCCGCGAAGAGGGTTCTCCACCCCCTCCCGCAAGGTCGAGGTACACAGCCAGTTCGTGGCCGACAAGGGCACCGAGGTCGACAAGACCGTCTCACCGCTACCGATCTACGAGCAGATCCCCAGCCACCGCAGACCACTCGCCGACGACCAGCTCATAATGATCAGCTTCAAGTGGAACGTGCACAACGCCCACCGCACGATGCAGTCCAAATGGCTCCAGGAGATCGCCCACACCAACCCGGCCTGGATCAACAGCGCGACGGCTGCCCGCCTGGGACTGCGGCACGGCGACTGGATTGAGGTGACAAGCTTCCGCCCCCACGACGATCAGGTACCCGGCGGCGACGGCTCAAGGCTCGGATCCCTGCGAACCCGCGTCCACATCACCGAAGGCGTGCACCCCGCGGTCATCGCCATCGCCCACAACTCCGGCCGCACGACAGGGGGACCGATCGCCACCAACGGCCGCGACCGGAGCCGCCCACCCGGACACGAACGACCGCGCGACAAGGACACCGAACGCATCTGGTGGACCGGCACACTGAGCGTGGCCCAGAACGACATCCTGCCGATCTACCCCGACCCGGTCTCCGGCCAGCAGTCCTACCACGACACCATCGTCAGCGTCCGCAAGATCGAGAGCGGCACGTGAAAGACTCCCGGCTGGAGAACCTGGCCGCCGGCCGCGACCTGTTCCTGCTGACCTCCCGGCTGCTCAGCAAGGAGATCGACCAGCCGTTGTACCGGGCACTTCTCACCGCCGACCCCGAAGGGACACCGGCGAAACACCGGCTGATCGACGAGCAGACGCGCGCCATGGACGAACCGGACGCCCTGCGGCTCCTCTCGGTCGAGTTCTGCCGCCTGTTCGTGGGGCCGTATCCCGCCTGCCTGCCGTACGCGTCGATACACCGGGGCGAGCCGCTCGTCGGCGGACGCGCCGACCACGGCATCAGGGACTTCATGACTCGTCACCGCTTGCAGGCCGCACCACCCGACAGGCATACGCTGCTCGCCCACGACCATCTCGGGGTCGGCCTGGCCCTCCTGCATCACCTGCTGCGGGACTGGCAGAAAGACGTCTCCGCAACATGTCAGGAACAGAAGAACCGGCACGCGGTTCGCGAACTGCTGGAGGACCACCTCCTGCCGTGGGCACCCTCCTATCTTCAGGACCTGCACGGTGCCGCACTGCACGCCCCGTACGGGATCGTCGCGCAGCTCACCGGCAGGCTCCTGGCGGACGAGCAGGGCATGACAGCGATCAGGTGAAGGACGAGGACAGGAATGGTGAGACCGAACACCTCCACCATGTGGCCCCTTCCCAAAGGCCGCCGCCGGCAAGGCGCGGATTCTTCGCCGTCCCCATGGGGCGCGAAACCGGGGAAGGTGGACGACAACTGCTGGGGCGGAGACCGACGCGAACGGCTTGAGGAAACGCAGGCGACCCCCCCGGGCTCTCCTTCGCGACAGCCCCGAAGGCGCCGGTCAGTCACCAGACGCGCGTAGGTCCCGGTCACCGGGACCGGCTTCACCCGCCGGCGAAGAGGCCGCCGGCGAGGAACGGGCCGACGCCCCCCGCAGGACACGAAGCACGGTCGCCGGCGCCAGGAGGCGGCTGGGCGCGTCGATCAGATTGAGGACGCGCAAGAAGGCCGCGCCGAGCACGGGGTCGGCGGTCGCGGCGGCGTGCAGCCTGTTGACGTAGGCGTTGACGAAGCGCACCCTCGGCGAGCGCCGCCCCTCCACCTGCGGGAACCGCAGATCGGATCCCACCGAGATCGACCACGGGGCATCTATGATCTTGGCCGCGCCGCGGAAAAACCGCCGTGCCAGCCCATCGCCTCCCCGACCGAGCAGATCACCCAGCAGCAGAGCCTCGAGCGCGGCGACCGTCATACCTTGGCCGTAGACGGGATTGAAACTGCACAGCGCGTCACCCACCACAAGGTAGCCATCGGGGAAACTCCGCAGCCGCTCGTAGCGGCGCCGCGTACTCGCCGGGAAGCGCATCTTCACCGGCGCGTCCAGCGGCACCGCCGACCGGACCACCTCGCCGATCTGCGGCGCGGCCAGGCTCGCGGCATACCACGCCAGGCCCTCGTCGTCGGTGGGCGGTTCCTCGCCCAGCACGCCGGCCAAGACGACGGCGAAGCGGCCCTCCTCCTGAGCCGCCACGATCCCTGTCCGCGGCAGGCCGGGAGTGGCGTTGGCCAGAGCCCCGAACAATCCGTCGAGATGGTGCGGCTCGCGCCGGTAATTCCGGGTCACATAGGTGATGCCGACGCGCACCTGTTCCTCCGCAGCGCACTCGTACCCCAACTCCCGCAGCCAGACCGGGGTCCGCGAGGCGCGCCCACCGGCGTCCACGACCAGGTCGGCACCGATGACCGACTCCGCCGCCCCCTCGGTACGAGGCAGCACCCGCACCCCGTTGACCCGCCGAGAACCAGGCGCCGCAGTAAGGCCGACCACCTCGCACCCGGGCAGGAAACTCACCCCAGGCAAGGCCGCGACACGGGCACGGACCGCGTGCTCCAGCAGCGGCCTGCTGATCCCGAAAGCCCTCAACGAGGAAGGCGCCCGGCGCATCCGGTACCCGTCGTTGTACCAGTGGACCTGCTCGTGAAGATCGATCAACGGCGCCCCCAGGGCGGCCAGCTCGCCCGACAGGCCAGGGAGCAACTCCTCGAAGGCCTCCCTGCCGCGGGCCAGCAGGATGTGAAGTTGCCGGCCCTGCGGCACACCACGGCGTCCGACGGCGCTCTCCGGCAGCAGATCGCGATCGACGAGAGTGACCTTGGTATACCGTTTCATGAGAGCGCGAGCGGCCAGCAATCCGCCGATGCTGGCGCCGATCACGACCGCAGTATCCGGGTGTGTCATAGTCGCAGGTTACGTCGACACGGGTAAGCGCCAACATCCCCCTTTGTTCTCAGTGCCGGACCATCTCCACGACGACGTCCCTCGCTCGGCTTCCTCGTGCAGGGCCTGAATGAGCACGAGCCTCGCGCTCCCGGCTTAGGCGGGCTCGATGATCGCCTATCGTTAGCTCGCCTGCTGTCGGCCGTGCAGAGGCATCGGTCCCGACCTGCGGACCTGCCGGTGGCGACGCTCTCCGATCATGTGTCCGTTCCGGTCATGTGTCCGTTCCGGCGCCCGTCAAGCCCGGACGCGACGACGCCCGTCAGACCTGGACGCCGACGACCTCCAGTAGCCGCAGTCGCTCGGCGGTCTCGCTACCCTCCGCCACGGTGAAGGCCATAATCCGCAGATCGGTGCCGAGCGCCGCGAGGATGTCGCAGTCGAGGGTGAGTTCGCCGACGCTCGCGTGCCGGACCGTCTTGGTCAAGGGCTCGTGCACACCCACCACGCCGGAGCCCCACAGCGCCGCGAAGTCACCGCTCCGGGCACGGAGCTCATCGATCAGTGCGGCCAGTCCGGCATCCTTCGGATAGCGAGCCGACGCCGCTCTCAGGTCGGACACGAAAGCCGCCCGGTGACCCGTCTTCCGGCTCACCGCCTGGGGGTATCCGGCGGGCGGTTCCACGAAGGACCACCACACCGCATTCCTCCCGAAGCCGCGTGACGCGGGCGGGTTGCCGAACAGCGCGGCCCACAACCGGTTCCACGTGATGAGGTTCCATGCGGCGTCGTACACGCTCAGCGGTGTGCCGGTCAGCCGATCCAGCAGGCGCTGGACGCCTGCCGGCACATGGTCGGAAATCTGCCCGGGGCCCGGCACCGCCTGACCGGCGAGCACGAAGAGGTGCTCACGCTCCGCCGTCGTCAGCCGCAACGCCCGAGCCAGCGCGGACAGTACTTGGGGGGACGGATTCGTCGACCTGCTCTGTTCGAGCCGCACGATGTAGTCGACAGACAAGCCGGTGAGCAGGGCGAGCTCCTCACGCCGTAGGCCTGGCGCGCGCCGGCGTCCGTCGTCCGGCAGGCCGGCCTCGGCCGGTTTCGTGCGATCCCGCCAGGCGTGCAAGGCCCTGCCAAGATCCGTGGATCCGGTCATCTCCCCAGTATGGGCAATCGGCCGCGTCCCGTCGTGGTACTCCGGGTCCACTGGCTGCGGCGGGTACTGGTTGATGCCCGCGAGTCCGCGGAAGGTGGATATACCGGCCGACGGGCGGTGGTCGGCGGGGGACCCACTCGCCGGTCGGGACCGAAGGAGCACGTTCATGAAGTATCGCAACCTCGGGCGGACCGGGATCAAGGTCAGCCCCTACGCACTCGGCACGTTGATGTTCGCCAGCCAGATGGATAACGACCCGGACGAGTCGGTCCGGATCATCCACAAGGCGATAGACGCCGGGATCAACCTCATCGATACCGCCGACCGCTACGCCGACTCCGAGGACATCGTCGGAAAGGCCCTCAAGGGCCGCCGCGACGAGGTGGTCCTGGCCACCAAGGTCGGCATGCCCATGGGCGAGGGCGTCAACCGGCAGGGTGCCTCCCGCCGCTGGATCACCACCGCTGTCGAGAACTCCCTGCGCCGGCTCGGCACCGACTACATCGACATCTATCAGCTCCAGCGGCCCGACCCGGACACCGACCTGGAGGAGACCCTTTCCGTTCTGACCGACCTCGTCAGGACCGGCAAGGTGCGCGTGATCGGTTCCTCGACGACGCCCGCCTCGATGATCGTCCAGGCCCAGTGGGCCGCCGAACGCGCCGGGCTGCAGCGGTTCCGCACCGAGCAGCCGCCGTACTCGATCCTGAACCGCGGCATCGAACGGGAGGTCCTGCCGCTGGCGCAGGAGTACGGCATGGGCGTCATGGTGTGGGGTCCATTCGGCCAGGGCCTGCTGACCGGCCGGGTGCGCAAGGGCGGTGAGAACGACCTCAAACGCGTCCAGTTCTCCCGCCACCTCACCGACGAGCGCCGCATCGACGTCGTCGAACAGCTCATCCCGCTCGCCGAGGAGGCCAGCCTGCCCATGACCCACCTGGCCATGGCGTTCGCCATCGCCCACCCGGGCGTCACCGCCGCGCTCCTCGGCCCGCGCACCATGGAACACCTCGACGACCTTCTGGCCGGGGCCGACGTCGAGCTGTCCGACGACATCCTCGACCGGATCGACAAGATCGTCCCACCGGGCACCGAGGTCAGCGCGCTCGACCAGGAGTACAAGCCCCCGGCATTACTCGACCCCGCTCTCCGGCGTCGTCCCGCCGGGCTCCGGTCGGCGGCCTGAGCACAGCGCGCTGCAGCATCTGGCCGAAGCCGGCCGGAGCGCGCCCGAGCTGCTGGCCAAGTCCCGCCACCAGCACCTGGCCAGCCTCGGCCGCTACATCCGCCTGGGCGAGGAGACCTCCGCCCGCATCACCGCCGAGCACGACCCCGCCAACCGGCGCCGCCGTCCCCGCTGACCGCTGCACAATCCCTCCACAGGCTTCGGCTCCGACACTCTGACCAGCGGTTCAGCGCTCGACTAGCCCTTTCTCTCGTACTTGGCCTGGCCCCCAGATGCGCCGCATCTACGAAGACTGCACCGTTCCGCCCTACCTGAACGCGACCGGCCAGCGTCTCCTTCTAGGATCTCTTCCCTACGCCGTCGTCGACGTCGAGACCACGCACGGACCTGCGCCCACCTGCTGCGCCTGTACCTCAAGCGTGCGGCAGCTCAGGACCTGCGCCGGTTTCACCAAATCGGCACCGTCGGTCACCTTCCCACTACGCCATGGGTCTCATCGCCACCCACCCACCGGCCGCAGTCGCCGTCGCCCGATATTGGATATCACGCCCGCGCCCCACCAGTGAGTCACCGACTGGGGGAGTGGTCCACCATCGGATCCAGGATGACGCGCCGATCATGAGAATCTTCAACAGCGCCGACCTGCCCATATTCGTCCGCCAAAGTGAATACTTGCCTGATAACACAGGGGAGAGGCCCCGGCGCGCCGATTTCGTGGACGATGACAGCCTCTGCCATCAAACACGCCCGATAGGGCAGAGCAAATGAGACAAACTGCTCGACCGAGACAGATACAGAACCGAAGCAGATCAAGTAAGACACCGAGCCGGTCATCCGAGACGAGACGGTCCCGTGCGGCACGCGCCGACGGAGCCTCACCACCTCTTGATCGTTTTGGACGGCCCGGCGGCTTGTGGATCTTGTTCGACGAAACGATCGAGCGGGGATGGCCATGCACCGAAAAGAGACTCCGGGCGCGATGGCACACCCGGGAGGGGAATTGCGCCGTTCTCCGCCTTCCTGTGGCGGGGAGCGCCCAGCGACTAAAACCCTCACGGCTAAAACCTGCGCGGCACGCCGAACATGCCCTACCAGGACAAAACGCCTTATACCGTACAGAAGCTTCATTCTGTCTGGTATAAGGCGGGTAGTATTAATGCGTTGTTTCATCCATCCACCGCCAGGCGACCTGCTCGGACCACACCCGGCTCACGGGGCCCGCTCGGTGAAAGTCGCTTTGCGGCGCACGCCGGGTCCCACGTCTCGCCCGGCCCGCTTCGCAAGCATGATCATCCACCCCGCTTATGATCATGATCTTCTTGAATGATCTAGATGGTCGTGTTCACCCGGAGAACGCGCAAGGCCTTCAGGGGGCACTGCCCGGCAGTGTGCGGAAACCGGGTGGCGATATCAGCACACGGGCGGCCTCTCCCCCATCCTGAGAACAAATATTTGCTGATTGTCGGTTTTCGACACTAGAGGTGCTTTCATGCGTGAGAGTCGGCTGCTTTCCCAGCGCTCCCCTGTCGTGATCCGACATGGCGACGAGGCGGCAGAGTTCGGCCGGCAGCGGCGTTTCACAGGCGGGACCTACACCTACCCCTCCGGTACCCGGTCCTCCTGAGGAATCAGATCCTCCCCTGTCCGGCTTCTCCCCCGCGATCCGGCACGTCGCACCGCACTATGCTCCGTGGGGCGGCCGAGATCCGATCCCGCACCGGCTTGGGTAGCGGTCGCGCCCCGCTTCGGGGAGCATGTGGGGCGACTCGGGTGGGGCGTCCTGGGAGGGTTGCCGCCAAGCGGCTCCTTCACGAGCGCTCCTGGCCTGATCATCTGCCGGGACCCTGTGGCGCCGGCTCCCCGACCGTCTTGGAGAAGTCGTCATGACCATGCCTGAGCACATCACCACCTGGCGCGACGCCCGCTTCGACATGCCCGTCGGCCGGCAGCTGGAGCGCTACGACGAGCTGGCCGCCAAGAACGCGTCGGCTCGCGCCCGCGTCGAGCTGGTGGCTCGGGGAATCTATGATCCCGCCCGGCACGGGGCCGATGACCGGTCCGCGCTCACCGTGGCCGAGCACATCGAGCTGCTGGCGCTGGCGGAGTGCATCGCGCGTACGGTGCGCCATCCCTCCAACTTTCACCATGCGCTGCTGGCCGGGGTCACGTGGGCGCAGATCGCCCATGTCGTCGATTCCGACGAGCTCGCCGTACGGCGGGCCTACCAGCGGTGGGCCGACGACCAGCATGACCTCAACCGGCGCTACCCTGACCGCGGCATGACCGCCGAGGAGTATGCCGCCGCGACCGCCAGAGTGGCGGAGGGCGTCGGAGGCACCCGCTGAGTGAGGCACCTGCCGGGTGAGACGGCCGCTTGAGTGAGGTACGCGGTGGTCTCGGGGCGGGGTGGCGGGACTTCTCGCGCAGGCACTGCGGGCGCGGGCGTTCGTCTACCGTGGGGGGATGTGCATGATCGGTGATCTGCCGGGTGGGTCACTCCCCCGCGGTCATGGCTGCCGGTGCCGTCGGTGCCGTCGCCGGTGGCGGTGTTTCGGCGGTGTTTCGGCGGTCGCGGATGTGGCACTGGTGCGAGGTGAGCGGCCGTTGACGGCGGCCCGGATGCGGGAGGGGTGTCGCCGGGATCATGCGGCCTGCTGATCTGAATCGTCTCAGTGTGGGCGAGTCGGCCGATCGTTACGTGGAGCTGGTGCGGGCCAAGACCCTGACCGGTGCGCTGTCGGTGTCGACGGCGGAGGTGTACGCGCGTGATGTGGCCACCTTCGTGGACCTGGTGGGCGAGGAGGTGGTGCTGGACGACCTGACCGGTGAGGACGTGGACGCCGTCCTGCTGTCCTTCGCCCGCAAGCCCGACGGCCGGCGGCGCTCGCAGCCCGGCGAGCAGGCGGGTGCCACGCAGTCGGCCTCCTCCCAGGCGCGGTTTCGGCGGTCGATCTCGGCGTTGTTCAAGCACGCGGTGCTGGCGGGGTGGGTGCAGGTCAATCCGATGGCGATGGCGACGGTGACGGCCAGGGAGCGCGGGGGGTTGCGGCCCGAGCGGCGGGCGTTGACCCGTGAGCAGGCGCGGGGGCTGATCGGTGCGGCGCGTGAGCTGGGCGGCGGGCCGGACGGTGGTGCGGGCGGTGGTGCGGCGGTGGCCGAGGCGTCAGGGGCGTCAGGGGCGCCGGTGGCGGGTGCGGGGCGGGTGCGGCGGCGTGACCAGGACACCGAGTTGCGTGACGGGCTGATCGTGTTGATGTTGTCGACGATGGGGCCGCGGGTGTCGGAGCTGGTGCGGGCCAATGTGGAGGATTTCTACACCAACGACGGGGTCCGGTACTGGCGGATCTTCGGTAAGGGTGGCAAGACGCGGGATGTGCCGCTGCCCGGTGATGTGGCGCTGGTGCTGGAGGCCTATCTGCTGCACGGGCGGATGGCCTCCGCGGACAAGGCGTTGCTGCTGTCGTGGCGGGGGCGGCGTCTGGCGCGGGGGGATGTGCAGGCGGTGATCGACCGGGTGCAGCGCAGGGTGGATCCCGATCGTCGCCGTTCGGTGACGCCGCACGGGTTGCGGCACACCACGGCCACTCACCTGCTGGCTGATGCGGTGGACATGGACGCGGTGCGGCGGGTTCTGGGGCACAGTGACCTGGCGACGCTGGGGCGTTACCGCGATGAGCTGCCCGGGGAGCTGGAGGTGGCGATGCGGTCGCATCCGCTGCTGCGCGGTCCGGCGTCGAGCTGATCACCAGCTGGGCGGTGGGTCCGGTGGGTTTTCGCGGCCGGGGTCGCCGCTGTGAGGTGAGGTGGGTGTTCAGGCGGCGTGTTCTTCGGCGCGTACCTGGGCCAGGACGTCCAGGGAGACGTTGAGGGTGTGGGCCAGGGCGGCGACGGTGAAGAAGGCCGGGGTGGGGATGCGGCCTGTTTCGATCTTTCGGAGGGTTTCCGCGGACAGTCCGGCGGCGGTGGCCACTTCGGTCATGCTGCGCGTGCCGCGTGCCTGGCGCAGGATGGCGCCCAGGCGGTGGCCGCGTTCGCGGTCGAGTTCGGTCAGCGGGGGTCGCACCATGCGCCCGATCCTAGCAAGCGTGATAACAATACCGGTATAGGTGTTGGGTGGCCGGGGTGTGGCACCTGGTGGAGACGAAGGTGGCGGGCGGGGCCGGTCGACTGCGGCGCCTGCTGGTCTGATGGGCCGGTGACGCGGTGGTCGGCTTCGTCGCCGGCTCGCCGCGCCCCGGTGAGGTGGGTTGATCGAGGTGACCGGCGCCGTGCCCGCCGCCGGGTGCGCCGGTACTCGGGCCGGTTCAGGCCAGCAGCTCCCCCACCAGCTGGCGCAGTGAGCGGGCGAATCTGCCGGGGCCGCTCTCCTGGGTGAGGAGGCGCACCATGTCGGCGTCGAACATGCCCAGCAGGGCGTGGGCCACGAAGGTGGCGTCCAGGTCGGGGCGGGCCTGGGCGATCAGGGTTTCCAGGTGGGCGTGCCAGCGCACGTAGGTGGGGTCGGCGTGGCGGTCGGTGGCGCAGGAGCGCTCGTGGGCGGCCAGCAGGGTGAGGTTGCCGGCGGCCAGCCGGGAGAGGGCGTCGAGGAAGGCGACGATGCGCTCGGCGGGTGGCGCGCCGGGTCCCAGTGGGGCAGGCCTCGAACCCGGCCCCGGCCAGTTGCTCGTCCAGGTGCGCCACGCCTCCCTCAACCCCGGCGAGCTGGGCATGCTCGCCCAGCTGCCCGCCGGCCACGTGGGCGGCTACGACGCCGCCGGAGTCGTCGTCCGCCCGGCCGCCGACGGCACCGGCCCGGCGGAGGGCACCCGGGTGCTGGCGTTTGGCCCCGGCGCGTGGGCCGAGCTGCTGGCGGTCTCCAGCGCCGACGTCGCCCCCCTGCCGCGCGGAGCCGCCCTGGCCGAGGCCGCGGCCTGGGCGCTGCTGGCCCCCGGCGCCACCCTGCAGAGCATCGGCTGGGCCGGCGGCGAGCCCGCCGTCTTCCCTCCCGGCTCGACCTTCTTTCCCGGCGCGGCCCGCACCTTGAGCTCCTTCGGCGACGCCGCCGCCGTCGGCGCCGACCTGGGTCTGCTGGCCGTGCTGCTCGCCTCCGGGGCGCTGTCGGCGCAGGTCGGCTGGCGCGGCTCCTGGGAGCGGGCCCAGGAGGCGGTACGGGCGGTCCGCGAGCGGAAGGTCACCGGCAAGGCCGTCATCGACGTCACCCCGGCCCCGGCCCCGGTCTCGGCCCCGGCCCCGGCCCCGGTCTCGGCCTCGGACCTGGGCGCGGGTGCGGGTGCGGGCCCGGGAGCTTGACCCTGCCGTAACGTGAGGGTGCAGGCTGGCACGGTGAACGGGGAGAGGCGATGAGGCGCGCGGCGGGCGAGATGAGGCATGTGGCGAGCCAGGGGCCTGATCACGTGCCCGGTGGTGCGCCGGATTACGCCGTCGGGCAGGTGGCGCGCATCGCCTCGGTCAGCGTACGCACGCTGCACCACTACGACGAGATCGGGCTGGTCTCGCCGGGGCGGCGCACCGCGGCGGGATACCGTCGCTACACCGAGGCCGACCTGCAGCGCCTGCAGCACGTCCTGTTCTACCGGGAGCTCGGCTTCGCGCTGGAGGAGATCACCGCCATCCTCGACGACCCCGCCACCGACACCCTGGCGCACCTGCGGCGCCAGCACGAACTCCTCACCCGGCGCATCGACCGGTTGCGGGCGATGGCGGACGCGGTCGAGCACGCGATGGAGGCGAACATCCTGAGCATTCCCCTGACCCCCCAGGAGCGTTTCGAGATCTTCGGCGGTTTCGTTCCCGAGGACCACGACGAGGAGGCGCGCCGGCGCTGGGGGGCCGGTGACGCCTGGCGGCAGGCTCGCGCCAGGACGGCCGCGATGACCAGGGCCGACTGGGCGCGATTCACCGAGGAGGCCGCCCGGACGGTGCGTGACTTCACCGAGGCCTACCTCGCGGGGCTGCCGGCCGGCGGTCCGCGGGCGATGGAGCTGGCCGAACGCCACCGGGCGCACCTCACCCGCTGGTGCTACGACTGCTCCTACGATCTGCACCGCGGCCTGGGTGACATGTACATCGCCGATCGGCGTTTCGCCGCCGTTTACGAGGCCTCGGCCGCCGGCCTGACCGCCTACATCCGCGATGCCATCCACGCCAACGCCGACCGCGCCGGGCGGCCGGCCTGACCGCCTCTCCCCTCCCCCGGTCCCCCGGCCACCGATGGCGCGGGGCAGGCGGGGGCAGGGCAGGGGCCAGGTGGTCGAGGGGGTGTTCAGCGGGCGGCCACGGCGTCGCCGGCGGCCTGCCGCCCCCCGTCGAGCTCACCGTCGAGCTCGTCGAGTTCACCGTCGACGGGCCGGACCGCGTCCAGGTGGCCGGCCGGGGTGGTGGCCTGGCGGCCGAACTGGGTGCGATACAGCTGTGCGTAGCGGCCTCCGGCGGCCAGCAGCGTGGCGTGCGTGCCCCGCTCGGCGATCCGCCCGCCCTCCACCACCAAGATCAGGTCCGCGGCGCGGACCGTTGAGAGCCGGTGGGCGATGACCAGTGCCGTCCGCCCGGCCAGTGCCTCGGCCAGGGCTTCCTGGACCGCGGCCTCGGAGGTGGAGTCCAGGTGCGCGGTGGCCTCGTCCAGCACCACCACCCGGGGGCGGGCCAGCAGCAGGCGGGCGATGGTCAGCCGCTGGCGCTCCCCGCCCGAGAGGCGGTAGCCGCGCTCGCCGACCACGGTGTCCAGCCCGTCGGGCAGCGCCTGGACCAGATCGGCCAGCCGCGCGCGCCGCAGCACCTCCCACAGTTCCTCGGGGGTGGCCTCGGGGCGGGCCAGCAGCAGGTTGGCGCGGATCGAGTCGTGAAACAGGTGCCCGTCCTGGGTCACCACGCCCAGCGTCTGGCGGATCGAGGCCGCCGACAGCTCGCGCACGTCCACCCCCGACAGCCGCACCGCGCCGGTGTCGACGTCGTACAGGCGTGCCAGCAGTTGCGCGATCGTGGACTTGCCCGCCCCCGAGGAGCCCACCAGCGCGATCATCTGCCCGGCCTCGGCGCGGAAGGACACCTCGTGCAGCACCGTCGCGCCGCCGCGCGCGTCCAGCGTGGCGACCTCCTCCAGGGAGGCCAGTGACACCTTCTCCGCCGAGGGGTAGGCGAAGCCGACGTGGTCGAACTCCACCGTCACCGGCCCCTCGGGCACCGCCTGGGCGTCGGGCCTGTCGGTGATCAGCGGTCGCAGGTCGAGGATCTCGAAGACCCGCTCGAAGCTGACCAGGGCGCTCATCACCTCCACCCGCGCGCCGGCCAGCGCGGTCAGCGGCGCGTACAGGCGGGTCAGCAGCAATGCCAGCGCCACCAGCGCGCCCGGCTCCAGCCGGCCGCTCAGCGCGTAGAAGCCGCCGACCCCGTACACCAGGGCCAGTGCCAGCGCCGAGACCAGGGTGAGGGCGGTGACGAACACCGACTGCACCATCGCGGTGCGGACCCCGATGTCACGCACCCGCCGGGCCCGCGCCAGGAACTCGGCCGACTCCTGGGCCGGGCGGCCGAACAGCTTGACGAGGGTGGCGCCGGGCGCGGAGAAGCGCTCGGTCATCTGGTTGCTCATCGCCGCGTTGTGGTCGGCGGCCTCGCGTTCCATCCGGGCCAGCCGGGTGCCGACGCGCCGGGCGGGCAGTACGAACAGCGGCAGCAGGACCAGCGCCAGCGCGGTCAGCTGCCAGGAGATGCCGACCATCACCACCAGGGTCAAGGTGAGCGTCACCAGGTTGCCCGCCACTCCTGAGAGGGTGTCGCTGAAGGCCCGCTGGGCGCCGATGACGTCGTTGTTCAACCGGCTGACCAGCGCGCCGGTGCGGGTGCGGGTGAAGAAGGCGATGGGCATGCGCTGCACGTGGTCGAAGACGGCGCCGCGCAGGCGCAGGATCAGCCCTTCGCCGATGCTCGCCGACATCCACCGGGTCAGCAGGCCCAGCCCCGCCTCGGCCAGTGCGATCACCGCGATCAGAACGGCCAGCCTGACCACGACGCCTGTCGCGGCGCCGCCGACGATGGCGTCGACCACCTGCCCGGCCAGCACCGGTGTGGCCACCGCCAGCACCGCCGACACCACGCTCAGCAGCAGGAACCACACCAGCAGGGTGCGGTGCGGGCGGGCGAAGGCGGCGATGCGCCGCAGCGTGGCCGCCGAGAAGGGCCGCCGGTCGTCTTGGGCGTGCATCGTGCTGTACAGCGAATGCCAGGCCGCCATTTCCATGCTCATCACACGTCACCATGTTTCCTGCGCTCGTTGTACGGGGGATCGCCGGCGCACCGCCGGGTGGCACCCGGCCAGGGCGCGGGGGGGCGGCGCCACACCATGACCATAGAACCTGAAGTTGACTTCAGGTCAATGCCGATGCCCCCGCCGCTCCCGCGGGCCCCTCCCCTGCGCCGCGTGCCGCCCGTCTCGCGCGGCCGCCGTCGCCGGCGCGGGTGGGGCCCGGCGGGGTGGGCGACGCCCCGTCCCCCTAGGCTGGAGGTCGTTTCCTTCCGGTCCGGACGCCCCGCTCTCCGGACGGTTCCCCCTTTTTTGGAGAGGTGTACTCGCCGTGCCGACCGCACTCCGCCTGTTTCGTTACGTGGCGATCGCCGAAGCGTGCTCGTGGGCGGGACTGCTCATCGGTATGTACTTCAAGTACGTCGCCGCCACCGGGGACATCGGTGTGAAGATCTTCGGCCCGGTGCACGGCGCCCTGTTCGTGCTCTACCTGGCCGCGGTGCTGTACGCGGCCCGCCAGGCCCGCTGGAGCCTGGGCACGATCGTCGTCGGCCTGGTCTGCTCGGTGCCGCCGCTGGCCACCTTGTGGTTCGAGCGGCGCATGCTCGCCCGCCACCGGGAACCGGCCACCGCCTGACCCCGCCTGGCCCCGGCTCCACCGCCTCCACGGCTTCACAGGTCCAAGATGGCGCGGGTGGCCGCCCGGCAGCGCCGCGGGTCGGTCAGCAGGTCGACGCAGTCGCCGAACTGGTCGATCGAGCCCACCGGCGGCAGCGCCCGTACCCGGGCGTCGGTGATGGCGCCGTGCAGGGCGTCGGCGAACCGGCCGGCGTCGATCACCTGGAAGGGCCGGCGGTGATAGGGTCGCAGGCTCCCCTCCAGCGCCGGCGCCACCCCCATCCGGTTGTGCAGGGCCGCCACCCGCCGGTACACCACTCCCAGGTGTTCCTCGCGCCGGCGCCACCCGGTGGCCGCCACCGCCGCCGACAACGCGTCCCCCAGCTCCGCTGTTCCCGGCAGGCGGGCGAAGGCGCTGCCCAGCCACTTGGCGTACGGCGGGTAGCGGCGGCGCATCAGCACCACCAGCCGCATCAGGTCACGGGCCAGGGCCGCGGTGACCAGTGCCGAGCCCACGTCGTCGCCGACCTCCCCGCACCGCCCGGGGAAGGCCTCCTGCTGGGCCAGGCGCCGCCACTGCCCGGCCAGCACGTAGCGCTCCAGGTCGGGCGGGTACCAGCGCAACGCGGCGCGGGATCGCTCCATGACCTCCAGGCCGTCGTGGAAGACCTCCCCGCTGGTGACCTCGGCCAGGCGCTGCCAGGGAGTCGACAGCCAGTCCAGCACGCTCACCTCCCGCAGCGGGTCGAACCCGAGCCGCTCGGTGAACCAGGTCGCCGGATCGCTCACCTGCACCCCGCATCGCTCACCGGTCACGGTGGTGCGGTATCCGCGAAAGTCCTCGGGCAGCCGGTCGGCGACGGCGCGCCACACCGGCTCGGTCCGGTGCGCCGCGACGAACACCACCACCCTGGGCCCCCAGTCATGGTCGGTGGAGCGTTCGGTGTCGAAGGCCAGCACCTCCGACCCGGCGCCGATCAGCGCGGCGCTGTGCGGCACGTCGGCCACGATCGGCCGCACGACCTGGGCGTAGAAAGCACGTGAAAGCTCCAGGCCAGGGATGAAACTGGACATCATTTCGTCCACTTTGCCTGCCGGGACCGCGCCCCGCACCAGGTTTTCCCCCGCCCGGCGCGCTCGATCGGCGGACGGGGTTCAGCCGGAGTCCAGGCGGGGGTTCAGGTGGGGTCCGGCGCCGCGGCGGCCAGCGGCCGCCCGCGCAGCCCCAGCCGCTCGTACAGGGCGATGGCGGCGTGGTTGCCGGTGTCGACCATCAGCGCGACCCGCTCGTGCGCGGCCGCCGGCTCACCGAGGACGAAGCGGCACACCCGCTCGCCGTATCCGCGCCCGCGCACGGCCGGCGCGGTGGCGACCCCGGGCGGACCCGCGCGCCCACCTGCTGAACGGCCCGGCGTGGGAGGCGATCAGTGAGCTTCCCCCGTTTTTCCGGAGGCTTTGGATCATGGTCCGCGGATCGCGGGAAAGGTCTCGATTGGAGCTACGCGAGCGCGCGATGAGGCTGTACCGGCAGGCCGAGCCCAAGCCGGTCATCGCGCACCTGGCCGACCAGCTGGGCATCCAGCGCGAGGCGCTGCGGAACTGGATCCGGCAGGACCAGGCCGATCACGGCGAGCGTGACGACCTGCCGAGCACCGCGGTGCTGGAGGAGAACCGGCGGCTGGCCAAGGAGAACGCCGAGCTGCGGTGCGTCAACGAGATCCTGCGGGCGGCCGGCGCTTATTTCGCCCAGGAGTTCGACCTGACCCGGCGGCGGTCAGGAGGTTCATCGACGCCCACCCTGGCCGTGCCGCGGTCGAACTCATCCTGCGGGTCCTGGGCGTGCCCGTCTCCACCTACTACGGATGGCGTGAGCGCGCCGCCCGGCTCAGCCCACTCGGCCACGCCCACCTCAACGTCCTGGGCCGCTATGCCATCTCCTCCTCCGCACCGGCCGAAGGCCTGCGCCGGCTCGGCGAGATCCCCGACCTGCCCGACGGCGGGGACACGGTGGAGACGGTGACGGTGGAGACGGTGACGGTGGAGACGGTGACGGTGGAGACGGTGGAGGGAGAGGGCGTGTAGACCTCTGGCTTTGCGCCGACGGCTATCAGGATTCTCCCGTGCGGGATTCACCGTGACGGCGGCGTCTTCAGTTCCCCTCGTGGTCGAGGGCGGCGACCTCACGTACGGCCTCGGCAATGGCGCGATAGTCCTTACGCAGGATCGAACCGTGGTTGCTGGCGACTTTCGCGCTGATTTGGATGTTCGGATTGCGGGCAGTCACCGCAGGGAGGCTGGCGCGTATCCGTTCGTGCCCGCCCTGGCTTCCGAAGGACTCCCCAGAAGCGACCACGTAGCGCGCCGGGACGGTGATGCTGTCCAGCACGGGGCCCAGGTCACGCTCGCGGGCGATCTTGCCGACCTCGATGTTGCTGTCTGCCAGCTGGTCGCCGGTCATCCGTGGAGCCATACCGAACGGGCGCAGCAGCTGCATGGGCCACCAGATCCGCTTCCATATCTTGCGCATCCCCGGTTCCATGGACTCGTCGAACCAGTCGTAGGGCTGCGCGCCCTCCACCAAGACCGCGCCCACGGTACGGGCCGGATTCCGGCTGGCCCAGTGCGCCGCGACAAACGCTCCATAGGACCAGCCCACCATCACCGCCCGGGCCACACCCCGGGCTGCGAGGACAGCATCGACATCTCGGATGTTCGTCTCGAACGAATAATCCGCCGAACGCTTCGACTTACCACGCCCCCGCATGTCGTAGGTGATATGCCGCCACTCCGTCCCCAACTCGGCAAGGACCCGCCGCCATTGCCGCTGAACGGCGGCGTGGCCGTTGAGGTAGATCACGGGGACACCGTCGGTGTCGGTGTCGGTGACGGCTAAGGCCGTATCGTCTACTGGGACCATGCCGGTCCAGGGGGATCGCTTGATGGTCATGGTCTCCCTTTCTCAGAGGTGAATCGCGAACGATGGCTGGTGCCGGTGGCCAGGTCCCGGACGGCGCCCTCCTGCTGTCTCGGGGCGACGTCGGTCTTGTGCCGCGCTCCACCAGCCTGATCCTGTACCCCGTCGCCCGCCGACATGAGTAGTGGACGTCCAGGTGTGAAACGACGCCCGCAGGTTAGTCGGGGGGCTCCGCCAGCCGCTCCATCCGGTGCCAACCGGCCCAGCCGCGCTCGCGCATCAGGTCCAGCAGCCGCTCCGCCCGCGGGTCGGACTCGACGGCAAGTGCGTCCAGAAGGTCAACCGGTAGGTCGTCGTGCGCGACCTCGTCGGGGTTGATCTCGCCGGAGGTGTATGCCTGCTCGGCCAGGCCGGCCATGATATCGGCGGCTTCTGCCAGACGCGGATCGTCGTCGCCTGCGTCGTCGTTTTCGATGATCTCCGACAGGATCCGGTAGAGCCGAACGAGTTGCGGGTCATCGAGCTGCGCGAATTTTGCGGCCATAACCGCGGGGATGTCTTCGGGCCAGGAGGCAGCAACAACCAGGATCCACCCGTCCCGCTCGGCCTCCACCATCCGCTCTCCTACCCCGATCTCCCGGAGCAGATCGAGGTAGGAGATCACCTCCGGCGGGAGCGCCAGACTGTCCCCGGCGGCGAGCTGCGCGATCTGCTTGCGGCTGGTCTCAAGCCGTTCGATCTCGTCGTGCAGGCGACTGTCGATCCGTTGGACTGCTTCGGCAAAGGTCGATGCGTCGGCTTGGAGCATCTGACCGATCTGAGACAGCGGCACGCCGGCGTTGGCGAGGGTTCGGATCTTGATGAGCGACACGACTGCCTTTGCGCCGTAGCGCCGGTAGCCCGAGGCATCCCGGTCCGCTTCGGGCAGGAGCCCGATCTGGTGATAGTGCCGCACCGCCCGCACCGTGACGCCGGCATACGCCGCCAATTGACTGATGGTCAGCATGCTCTGATCCTGCTCTCAACTCAGGAGATCCTGCGACGGTAGGAGAGGTTGGCGAACAGGTAGGCAACGATGCCCCACCACATCGGCAGATGTACGGCCCCGCCACACGGCGGGGCCGTACATCTGCCGTCAAGGGATCATGTCTGGCCACGTAGCTCCGGAGATTCCCGGCCATTTTTCGCCGGAACTTATATGCGGTCTCCTGGACCTGATCGGTTGTTGGCGGGATGCTCATGACAGCCAGCATGCAGGGTTGACGCAGCGTCAGGGTCAAGTCCGCCGGCAGATTCGTGTCTGGCGGCGATAGTAGACGGACACGAGCCGGCGCGGACATCGTGCTGGTCTCCGAATTACTCGGGCACGCCTCGCTGAACTCGACCCGGATCTACACCCTGTCCACCGCTGCCGACCGGGCCCGTGCCGTCGAGCTGCTGCGTACAGACCACTGACCGGCGTCGGCAAGATCGAAAATTTGGCGGGCTGGGTCAGCTACCCAAGCACCGGGCCGATTCCGACCACAACATCGCCTGCATCGTCATCGCCCGCCTCGCCCCCGCGGGCTGACCCGGCAGTCCGGCCTGTCGGGATTAGACGATTTCCCGACACCCCGCCGACCCGGCTCCCCGCGGCCCGGAAAATCAGACTCCGCGTCACAAAACACCGCTCCTAGGCCCTCCACTCGGGTCCGTGCCACCAGCCGCAAGGTAGCTCCGCGTGACGGGTTGGGATGGCGATAGCCGATCATCGCGGTCGCGGTGCTGTGTCTGTCGGGTCGCGCCGACAGGCCTCTGAGGAGGTTCTCTGGAGTAGCTGGCGACGGCTGGGTGCAGCGGTGGATGCTGTTTACCGCGGACCGCAAGACCGAGGAGCTGCGCACGCTGGAACTGCGGCTGACCAAGTTGGGAGTCCATCGCAGCGGCGAACCGCCGGTCGCGACGGGCCTGGGTGACGGCATGCCCGGCTGTATCTCGACGAAGAGCGCCGCTGGTTTGACCTTGACGCTGCGTCAACTTCTAGCATCGGGGCCATGTCGATCACTGTTCTTGACACCTACGCCGCCATGCGACAGATCCTGCTGTCCCCGGTCGCGGACCGCGTTGACCTGCTGCGTTCGATGCTGGAAGCCAACAAGGGCATGTATCGCTACCACCCAGGCGAGCTCGACCTGGTAGCCGTACACCTCCAATCGTCCGGGTTCCCCATCGACCGCGACGAGGAGCGTTGCCTGGAGGCGCTCGAAACCCTGGCAGCGGCCGGGGCCTGGGAGCGGATGCAACGCGCGCTCGACAACGCTCTCGCCGTACTGCTGGAGGCGACAACGGGGCTGGAGGCCCCGGACATCACCGTGCTGTTCGTTCTCGGCGATCCGGGTGACGAACACTTCATGGGTCCCTGCAAAGGATTGACCGGGTTCGGCGGCATCTCGGGCAACATCGCCATCACGTTCTGGCCCTTCCCCGAGAACGTGGAACGGCTGGAGGCCACCGCCGTGCACGAACTGCACCACAACCTGCGGTGGAGCCCGGGCGGGGTGGTGTGGGACCCGATGACCGTTACGGTCGGCGAGCATATTGTCGGCGAGGGGCTGGCCGACGCCTTCGCCCGCCAGCTCTACGGCGATGAGCTCGGCCCCGCCCGCATCGGTGTGCCGCACCTGCACGACGACGAGGTCTTCGCCAAGGTGCTCACCGGGCTCGACGTGACAGGCATGCAGAACTTCACCGCCTGGGTGCACGGCGACCCCGGCGCGGAGCACCTCGGCGTCGCCCCGGTGGGATTGCCGATGGGCGCGGGGTACGCCGCGGGCAACCGGCTGGTCGACACCTACCTGGCGGCGACCGGGCAGACGGCGGCCCAAGCCCTGCACGCCGACGCCTCGGAGATCATCGCAACCACTCTCCGCCGCGGGTAACACTGGAGGGATGGAGTGGACGATCCAGGAACTCGCGGCGAGGGCCGGCATCACCAGCCGGACCCTGCGTCACTATGACCGCGTCGGGCTCCTGGTCCCGTCGCGGGTCGGCGCGAACGGGTACCGCTACTACAACCCCACCGCGGTCGCCCGGCTCCAGCGGATCCTGCTCATGCGCCGGCTCGGCATGGGCTTGCCGGCCATCGCCGAGGTCTTGGCCGAGGAGGTGGACGCGCTCGACGGGCTCCGCGCCCACATCGCCGCGTTGGAAGAGGAACGGGACCGCATCGAACGGCAGGTCCGGTCCGTGCGTCACACACTCGAGGCCCTTCAGGCCGGGGTTGAACCGCGGATGGATGTCATGTTGGCGGGGTTCAATGACCTCTACAAGGACGAGGTGATCTCACGTTGGGGCGAGCACGCGTTCCAAGTGAGCAACGACTGGTGGCATGGCAAGAGCCTTGACCAGCAGCGAGCCTGGAAGCAGGACACCGAAGACCTCGTCGCCGCATGGGTTGCTGCAGTGAAGGCCGGGGATTCGCCGACATCGGAACACGCTCAGTCGCTGGCTGCCCGACATGTCCAGTGGCTGAGTCAGATCCCGGGCACTCCCACCGCTGAGGGCGACCGGGAGCGCTCGATCGAGATGGTGAACGGCATTGGGGACATGTTCGTCGACGACCCTCGCTTCGCCGCCATGTACGACGACGAGGAGGGGGCGAGGTTCGTCCGCGACGCGCTGCACACGTACGCGCATACCCGGATGTAGCTCGTGTGGTTCGCAGAAATGGCATTTCTGCGAGAGGCACCAGCGCGCCGGACGCCAACGCTCCCGCCGCTCCCGCCGCTCCCGCCCAGGTGGCTCTTCGCAGAACATCTCTCAAAAGGGCCAGACTTCTGCGAAGCACTTCTGCGAGACTCCGAGACCTGGAGATGACATCGGAGTCGGCGGGCACGGTCGAGCGGCACGCCTGCCCCCGATGCGCGGTTCTGGCCGGAAGTGTGTGCCGGACCCGAGGCGGCAAGGTCGCGTCGAAGTATCACACCGCCCGGTTCGTTCTGGTCCCGGCGTTGCGTGAGGTGCTGGAGGTCGCCGTCCCAGCCGACCGGCTGCCCGGCAGGCCATGGATGAAGGGCCCGCCGCTCCAGGCCGCCGTCGCCGAGGCCAGCGACACGGCGATCAGGATCGGCTACGCCCGCTGTTCCACCGCCCAGCAGGAGCTGGCCAGCCAGATCGAGGCCCTGGAGAAGGCGGGCTGCAGCCGGATCTTCTCCGAGAAGATCTCCACCCGGATCAAAGTCCGGCCGGAGTTCGAGACCGCCCTGAAACTGTGCACCGACATCAAGAGCGCCGCCCCGGGCCAAGCGGTGATCCTGGTCGTGCACGAGATGAAGCGGCTGGCGCGCAACGCCGCCGAACTGATGACGCTGGCCGCGACCCTGCAGGAAGCGGGCATCCAGCTGGAACTCCTGACCGGGCCACTGGTCGGCGTCTATGACCCAATGGGATGGGCTCGATCTTGACCTGCCCGGCCATGAAGTCCACCGCGGCCCGCGGGATGTCCTCGCGCCGGGGGAAGCGTGCTTCCAGCTCGAAGAACTTCAGCATCAGGGCGAAGCCAAGCCGTGTGGCTCCGGACTTGTTCGCCAGCAGAGCGAACTCCTCCTCATCCAGCGTCCAGCACTCGATCAGGTCCTCCAACTCCCACTCGCGCCGCATGCCCGCACCCTGTTTCTCCTCGATCTCGCTAAAGGTCAGGAAAAACATGATTCGTAACCGTTCGGCTACCGACCGGTATGCCGGAGCCGTGACCGCGACGTGGCGGACTTGAAACGCAACGCTCAGCCACTTTGCGGCCGATCTGAAACAGACAAAGCCGGACCACATCGTTCAACGACTGTTACGCAGAGTTACTTTGCGGCTGGCGACGCCGACCCGAGTGGGGGGCCGTTAAGGTCGGGGCAGGCCACCGCCTCCCCCAGCGCCCACGCCCGCACCCCCGGGCCCATCGCCTGCCCCCCACAGCACGAGCGCGTCACCCGCGCAGGCCCGCGCGACCTCGGCGGCCTTCACCAGCGGTGTCGGCGTGCCGCTCAAGGCGTTCAGAGCGTTCAGAGGATCGCCCCGGGCCGGTAGGCGGCCGCCTGCGGGTAGCGGGCCACGACCTGCGCCACGCGCGTCACGACCGCCTCCACCTGGGCCGAGGCCGCGCCGGTGAAGGAGATCGGCTCGCCCAGCAGGTCCCGCAGCGCCGCCTCGTCCAGCGGGAAACGCTCGTCGGCTCCCAGGCGGGCGATCAGCTCGTTGCCGCCCGCCTCCTCGCGCATCGCCAGGGCCGAGGCCACCGCGTGCTCCTTGATCAGCTCATGGGCGCTCTCGCGGCCCACCCCGGCGCGCACCGCGGCCATCAGCATCTTGGTCGTCGCCAGGAACGGCAGGTAGCGGTCCAGCTCGGCGGCGATCACCGCGGGGAAGGCGCCGAACTCCTCCAGCACCGTCAGCATGGTCTCCACCAGACCGTCGAACGCGAAGAACGCGTCCGGCAGCGCCACCCGGCGCACCACCGAACACGACACGTCCCCCTCGTTCCACTGGTCGCCGGCCAGCTCCCCGGTCATCGACGCATACCCCCGCAAGATGACCGCCAGCCCGTTGACCCGCTCGCACGAGCGGGTGTTCATCTTGTGCGGCATCGCCGAGGAGCCGACCTGCCCCTCGGCGAACCCCTCGGTGACCAGCTCGTGGCCGGCCATCAGCCGGATCGTCTTGGCCAGCGAGGAGGGGGCCGCGGCCAGCTGCACCAGCGCGGTGACCACCTCGTAGTCCAGCGAACGCGGATACACCTGCCCCACGCTGGTCAGCCGGTGGGCGAACCCCAGGTGGGCGGCCACCTCGTCCTCCAGCGCCGCCAGCTTGGCCGCGTCCCCGCCCAGAAGGTCCAGCATGTCCTGGGCGGTGCCGACCGGCCCCTTGATGCCGCGCAGCGGGTAGCGGGCGATCAGCTCCTCCAGCCGGGTGAACGCCACCAGCAGCTCGTCGGCCACCGAGGCGAACCGCTTGCCCAGCGTCGTCGACTGCGCGGCCACGTTGTGCGAGCGCCCGGCCATCACCAGCTGCGAGTGCTCCGCCGCCAGGCGCGCCAGCGCGGCCAGCAGTGCCACGCACCGGTCGCGGACCACCACCAGGCTGTCGCGGATCTGCAGCTGCTCGACGTTCTCGGTCAGATCCCGCGAGGTCATGCCCTTGTGCACCTGCTCGTGGCCGGCCAGCGCGTTGAACTCCTCGATGCGGGCCTTGACGTCGTGGCGGGTGACGCGCTCGCGGGCGGCGATCGACTCCAGGTCGACGTGGTCGAGGACCTTCTCGTAGTCCGCCGGCGCCTCGGGGGGCACCGCCACCCCCAGCCGCGCCTGGGCGGCCAGCACGGCCAGCCACAGGCGCCGCTCGGCCACCACCTTGTACTCGGAAGACCACAGGCGGGCCAGCTGCGCGGAGGCGTAGCGGGCGGCAAGGACATTGGGGATACGCGGCTTGGCAGTCACGTTGGGTCAGTATATTCCGCCATCCCCGCCCGCCCCGACCAGGGGTGGGCGCCCCCGGTGAGGCGGGAGGGCCGCTCGCCCGCGCGGGCGAGCGGCCCTCCCGCCTCGCTCATCTTCGGCCGGCGCCCTACCGGGTCGTCGGCGCCAGCTCGTCCTTGTCGTAGACCTTCAGCTGCGGCCGCTCCGCGCCGTCCTTGGGCGTGCGCCGCAGCCGCTCCTTGAGCCGCTCCACCATCACGTACAGGGTCGGCACCAAAACCAGCGTCAGCAGCGTCGACGACAGCAGCCCGCCGATCACCACGATCGCCAGCGGCTGAGAGATGAACCCACCCGAGCCGGTCAGTCCCAGCGCCATCGGGATCAACGCGAAGATCGTCGCCACCGCGGTCATCAGGATCGGCCGCAGCCTGCGCCGGCCCCCCTCGATCACCGCCTCCACGATGCCCATGCCCTGCTCGCGGTACTGGTTGATCAGGTCGATCAGCACGATCGCGTTGGTCACCACGATGCCGATCAGCATCAGCATGCCGATCAGGGCCGGAACCCCCATCGGCGTGCCCGTCGCCAGCAGCAGCCCGATCGCGCCGGTCGCCGCGAACGGCACCGACACCAGCAGGATCAGCGGCTGCACGAAGCTACGGAACGCCGCCACCATGATCATGAAGACGATCGCGATCGCCGCCAGCATCGCCAGCCCCAGCTGCCCGAACGCCTCGGCCTGGTCCGCGCTCACCCCGCCCATGGTGAAGCTCGCCCCCGCGGGCAACGCCAGCGCCTCCAGCTTCGACGTCAGCTGCGTCGTCACCGCGCCCAGGTCACTGCCGGTCGCCGTACCCGACACCGTCGCGCTGCGCTCACCGTCGATCCGCGTCACCTGCGTGGGACCGGCCACCGTGGACACCTTGGCCACCTGCGACAGCTTCACCACGCCCGTCGCCGTCGGCAGCTTCAGCGCGCCCACGGCCTTGACGTCCTCGGGCGCGTCCGCCGTCCGCAGCACCACCGCACCCGAGCGGCCGTCCAGCGTCAGCTCACCCAGCGGCGCCCCGCGGAACTGCTGGGCCACCAGCTGCCCGATCTGCGTCTCCGTCAGCCCCCTGGCCGCCGCCTTCTCCCGGTCGACCCGCACCTCGACCCGCTCGGCGCCGGCCGCCAGGTTGGAGGTCACATCCCGCAGCCCGCCCAGGTCGGCCATCGCGGTGCGAACCATCTCGGCCGCCGTCCGCAGCGTCGCCACATCCGGCGCCTGCACGATCACCTGCAGCTGGTCGGTCGCCCCGCCGCCGGGGCCGCCCTGGCCGCCGCCCACGGTGACCTCACCGATCTCGGCCTCGGGCAGCTCCTTCAGCCGCCCGCGCAGCTCCTCCTCCAGCACCGCGCTGTCGGTCTCCTCGGCGACCGTCACCGAGTACGACGCCCGGTCACCGCCACCGCCGCCCGTTCCCAGAAATCCGCCGCCGCCGCCCACGTTCACCTGGTAGTCGCGCACGCCCTTCAGTGACGCCAGGACCTCCTCGACCTTCTTGGCCGCCGCGTCCGTCGCCGCCAGGTCGGTACCGGCCGGCATCCGCTGGCTGATCGACACCGTGTCCTGACCGGAGGAGTCGATGAAGTTGGTCTCCAGCCGCCCGGCCAGGCCCATCGTCGCGGCGAACACCACCACGCCGACCAGGAGCGTCACCAGCCGCCGCCGCGTCGCGAACCGCAGCACCGGCAGGTAGGCCCGCTGCAGCGGGCTGCGCAGCTCCTTGGCCTCGGCCTCCTCGCGCACCACCCGCGCCTGCTCCGGTGACAGCACCGGCGCCTTGAGGAACCAGTACGCCAGCACCGGCACCACCGTCAGCGACACCAGCAGCGACGCCAGCAGCGCCACCGTCACCGTGATCGCGAACGGCGCGAACAGCTGCCCCACCATGCCGCCCACCACCGCGATCGGCAGGAACACCGCCACCGTCGTCAACGTCGAGGCCGTCACCGCGCCACTGACCTCGCGCACCCCGGCCAGCACCGCCTTGCGCTTGGCCTCCCCGTATCCCAGGTGACGCTTGATGTTCTCCAAGACCACGATCGAGTCGTCGACCACCCGGCCCACCGCGATCGTCAGCGCGCCCAGCGTCAGCAGGTTCAGCGAGTAGTCGCCCACCCACAAGGCGATCAACGCGATGACCACCGACAGCGGGATCGACGCCGCCGTCACCAGCGTCGAGCGCACCGACAGCAGGAAGACCAAGATGACCAGCACCGCGAACGCCAGGCCCAGCAACCCCTCGGTCGTCAGGTCCTCGATCGACCGCTCCACGTACGGCGCCTGATCGAAGATCACCGTTATCTCCGAGGAGTCCCCGATCGCCCGCACCAGCTCCGCGCGCTTCTCCCGCACCTGGTGCGAGATCGCCACCGCGTTGCCGTCCGGCGTCATCGTCACCGACAACCCCAGGCTCGGCTGCCCGTTGGTCCGCGTCAGCGACGTCCCCTCGGCCAGCGTCCGCTCCACCGTCGCCACGTCCCCCAGCCGCACCGGCTTGGGAGCCGCCGGGGGGCGCTGCGCCTGCGCCTGGGCCTGCGCCCGCTGCGCCTGCTGGATCTGCTGGGCCGATCCGCCGCCCGGCGCCTGCCGGGCCTGCGCCGGCGCCTGCTGCGCCGCCGGCGCGGCAGGCGTCAGGTACAGATCCTTCAGCTCCTCCAGCGTCGAGACCCGCGACCCCACCTGAACCGTCAGCGACAGCTTGTCCTGGGTCACGCTGCCCGCCGGAACCGGCTGCCCGTTGGCCCGCAGCACCTCGGCCACCGCCGTCGGCGACAACCCCAGCAACGCCAGCTTGCGGGCGTCCGGAGTGATCGTCACCACCTCGTCGCGGGCCCCCGTCACCGTCGCCGAGCGCACTCCCTCGATGGCCTGCAGCTCCGGCACCACCAGCCGCTCCAGCCGCTCGGCCATGACCCGCTGGTCACCGCCGTCGCCCACCGCCAGCTGCATCACCGGGATGTCGTCGGTCCCGCCCGAGAGAACCTGCGGATCGACCCCCTCTGGCAGCTGCGCCTCGATCCGCGAGATCGCCTGCTGCATCTGCGCGACCGCCGCGTCGATGTCGGTGCCGTACTCGAACGCCACCTGGACCTGCGCCATCCCCTCCCGAGACGTCGAGGTCACCTCCGAGACCCCCTCCAGCCCCTGGAAGCTGTTCTCGATCGGCTCGGTCACCTGCTCCTCGACGATCTCAGGAGAGGCCCCCGGGTAGGAGGCCGCCACGAACGCCCCCGGAAACGACAGCGAGGGCAGCAGCTGCTGCTTCAGCGAGGGGATCGCGAAAAGGCCGAACGCGCTCAACACCAGCGCGATCATTATGACGAGGCTGCGGTTGGCGAGGCTCAACCTGGCCAGGGAGGTCATGGGGGCGGACTCCTCAAGGAGGGATATCACAACAAGATTCGCCCCAGACTAACACTTCGCCTCATACGAATATTTAACGATGCTTACCAATCCTGATAACCTTCTCAGGAAGCGAGAGGTGAGCGTGAACGACGACCGCGAACAACTGATCGACCAGATCGGCGCCATGCAACGCGACCTGGGCCGGCTCCTGGCCCAGCACAGCGCCCCATCCCCCCTCTTCGACTCCAACCTGACCATGCGCCAGCTCAAAGTCGTCATGATCCTCTCCGGCCAGGACTCCGCCTCGGGCCAGGACCTCGCCGCCCACCTCGACGTCGGCCTCGGCACCGTCACCGGCATCGTCGACCGCCTCGTCGCCCACGGTCTCGTCGCCCGCCGCGAAGACCCCCACGACCGCCGCATCCGCCGCGCCCAGCTCACCCCCGCCGGACGCGCCCTCGTCGAACAGATCGCCGACGCCGGCCTCACCGAGTTCCGCCACCTCCTGCGACACCTCGACACCCCCACCCTGCACGACCTGTCCGCCATCATGGACAAGATCCAGCAGGCCGCCCTCGCCCTCCAGGATCACCCCCCTCACAAAAAGGTGGGATGATAGGTTCTGTCGCTGTGACAGCACCCACCGACACCCTCTTCTCCCTCACCGGCCGCACCGCCCTCATCACCGGCGGCAGCTCCGGCATCGGACACGCCATCGCCCACGCCCTCGGCCACGCCGGCGCCTCCGTCATCATCGCCGCCCGCCGCACCACCGAACTCACCCGCACCCTCACCGAACTCCACGAACACCACATCACCGCCGCCGCCATTACCGCCGACCTCGCCAACCCCGACGACATCACCCGCCTGTGCCACCAGGCCCCCACCCACTTCGGCGACATCGACATCCTCGTCAACAACGCCGCCAACAACATCCGCGCCCCCATGGCAGACCTCACCACCGACGACTACCAGCAGACAATGGCCGTCAACATCACCGCCCCCTACCTCCTCGGCCAGCACTTCGGCCCCCGCATGGCCCACCGAGGCTGGGGCCGCATCATCAACATCGGCTCCCAGCAATCCCACAGAGCCTTCGGCGACAGCGGCGCCTACGGCATCTCCAAAGCCGCCATCACCGGCCTCACCCGCTCCCAGGCAGAAGCCTGGTCCCCCCACGGCGTCTGCGCCAACACCATCATCCCCGGCTTCGTCCTCACCCCCCTCACCCAACCCGCCCAAACCATCCCCGGCCGCGTCGAAGCACTCGCCGCCCGCACCATGACCGGCCGCAACGGACTGCCCGCCGACTTCGCCGGCATCGCCGTCCTCCTCGCCGGCAACGCCAGCGCCTACATCACCGGCCAGGCCATCTGCGTCGACGGCGGCTTCTCCGTCCACTGAACGTCCACTGACACCCCCACCACCAAAACCCACCATGATTGAATACGCCCCGGAGCCAACACACCCGGGGAGCTCATGACCACCACACACCGGCCCCCCACAGGCGCCCGCAAAGCCGTCTGCTACTTCTTCATCCTCCTCGGCATCACCTCCGGAGCCTGGGCCGCCCGCATCCCCGCCGTCAAACACACCCTCCACCTCAGCGACGGCCAGCTCAGCTACGGCCTCCTCGCCATCGCCGTCGGACTCGTCACCGGCATGCGCTTCGCCGGACACCTCACCGACCGCCTCGGCAGCGCCCGCCTCATCACCCCCGCCGCCATCGCCACCGCACTCACCGTCATCCCCCCCGGCTACGCCACCACCCTGCCCGCCCTCATCGCCACCCTCTTCCTCTTCGGCTTCACCAATGCCTTCCTCGACGTCTCCATGAACGCCCACGGCGTCGAAGTCGAACGCGCCTACCGCCGCCCCATCATGTCCTCCTTCCACGGCATGTTCAGCCTCGGCTGCTTCACCGGAGCAGGCATCGGCGGCCTCTTCGCCGCCCTCGACCTCAGCGCCGCCACCACCCTCACCGCCGTCGGCCTCCCCCTCGCCCTCGCCTCCCTGTACGCCCGCCGCCACCTCCTCCCCACCACCCCACCCCCCGCGACCCCCACCACACCCCGCCGACGCGCCCCCTGGACCGGCTGGATCATCCTCATGGGCATCGTCTCCTTCGCAGGCCTCGTCGGAGAAGGCGCCGCCAACGACTGGACCGCCGTCTACCTCTTCCAAAACCTCGGCGCCTCCCAAGCCGTCGCCGCCGCCGGATTCGCCGCCTTCTCCATCGCCATGACCATCGGCCGCTTCACCGGCGACCACCTCGCCCACCGCCTCGGCCCCGTACGCCTGGTCCGCTACTCCGGCCTCCTGGCCACCGTCGGCCTCACCACCACCCTGCTCGTCGGCCAGATCCCCACCGCCATCGCCGGATTCGCCCTCTTCGGCCTCGGCCTAGCCGCCATCGTCCCCCAGGTCTTCTCCGCCGCCGGCAACCACGACCCCGCCCGCGCCGGACAGGCCATCGCCCAGGTCGCCACCGTCGGCTACGCCGGCCTCGTCGCGGGCCCCGCCATCATCGGCGGCGCCGCCGAACTCATCGGCCTGCCCGCCGCCCTGGGCATCCCCGCCCTGCTCGCCGCCTTCATGGCCGCCTCCGCCGGAGCACTACACCCCAAGAAAACGGCATAACACCACACCCACTCCACCGACACCGACGAAAAGACACACCCTCACAGCGCCCGCGACACACGCCAGCGCGCCACCGCCTCCACACAGGCCGCCGGAACCTCCATCGGCACCAGATGCCCCGCCCCCTCCAACACCCCGACTCGGGGGTCAGAGAGATTTGGAACGGACTCCGACGTTAACGGGGTCCCCGCAGGTCAGCACCCTTCCGTCACGGCCTGGAACTCCCGTAGCTACGGCGAGCCGCCACCGTTGATCATCTAAAAGATCTTGCCTCGTGGAGGGCTTTCAACGCTCGTGACCTGCACCTACGCAATGACATATGTCTGGGGTCGTACTCTACGCTAACGATCTGTCGTTCGCCTCAACGTGAAATCCTGCCGCCACTGCTCGGCGGCCTGGACCAGGTTTTGGCTGACGTGCTCGAAGAACTGGCTCATGTCCTGCAGTCGGGCGCCAGCGGGGGTGGTGGAGTCGAGGATTTCGGCTCCGTCACGGGCGAGGTCGGCCATGGTGGCGTTCTGCCATGCGCTGACCAGCCAGGCTCGGTACCAGACGTCGGGGTCGATGACGTACCGGTCGCGCCGCCGGCGGGGGTCGCGCTGCAGAACCCTGCCGTGTCCACGACCATCGTCGGAGCGATGACGATCGAGGAACTGCGGTCAGACCTCAACGCACTGTCGGTGCACCTGGACGATGACGCCATGCAACGACTCGACAGAATCTGGCCGGGCCCGGGACCGGCCCCGCAGTCCTACACCTGGTGACCGCCACCGCGAGCGCAGCAGCGCCAGACGACGGCAAATCCAGAGCCCGCTCCTCCTGGCCCTTGAAGACACCGGCGAAAGCGGCAACGCTGGGCAAGTTCAAGCTGCGCCTGGCCCACCTGCAGGCGCTCGACGAACTCGGCGCGACCGAGCAGCGGCTCGACGGCATCCGCCTGCGATATCACCGCCGCGGCGAACGCCCTGGCTGGTGACGGGCACCCGATCGACACCGACGACCTGGCCACGATCTCCCCGTACATCACCCACACCATCCGCCGGTTCGGCGACTGGGTGCTGGATCTGTCCCCGCCGGACACGGTGCCGGTGACCAGGCTCGACCTGGTGCCTGGGGCGCTGTTCCCCGGCGACATCACCCCGGCCGCGGCGCCAGCCGCCACCACGTCGCGCCGGACGCGGCAGCGCACCACCTCGAAGAAGGGTTCCTGATGGCCACCACCCGCTGAGTCCGCTACGTCGTCCCGGTCATGGTCGAGATCGACTGCGACAACGACGCGATCTACCGAATCGTCAAGCGGATCGGCGTGCGTGCGGGCGGGTTCTCGTTCGGCGGTGTGGGCGCCCCAGGGCGGTGACGGCCAGAAGCAGGTCCTAGAACTCAGCACGCTCCGGGTGTCGAGAATGTGGCGCTGGCTCCGTCCCAGGGACATCAGCGGCCACAACGGGCCGCGCGACGAAGAAGGAGAACCCCCGTGACAATTCAGCGGATGGACAACGTCGGCATCGTCGTCGACGACCTTGAGGCTGCAATCGCGTTCTTTGCAGAACTCGGCATGGAGCTGGAAGTCAAGACGCAGATTGAAGGCCTTTGGGCGGACCGCACCGTCGGACTCGACGGCGTCCGCTGCGACATCGCGATGATGCGGACCCCAGACGGCCA
Source organism: Streptosporangium sp. H16 (assembly GCF_051918855.1). NCBI lineage: Bacteria > Bacillati > Actinomycetota > Actinomycetes > Streptosporangiales > Streptosporangiaceae > Streptosporangium > Streptosporangium sp. H16. Next base: position 28,860 of record NZ_JBPXMD010000015.1, on the reverse strand, counting down.
CGGCCGACTGGAACTGGCGAAATACCACACCCCCGCGGCGATCGGCGCCAGACCGCATAACCCGCCGCACAACACGCTGGGCATGCATCGCGTCATGTTCGCCGTCGACGACATCGAAGACGTCGTTGCCCGCCTGCGCACTCACGGCGCCGAACTCGTCGGTGAGCTGGCCCAGTACGAAGACAGCTACCGGCTCTGCTATGTCCGCTGCCCCGAGGGGATCATCGTCGCGCTGGCCGAGCAGCTCAGCTAACAACCCGTCGCGGCCGATCTACGACCAACCAGAACGATCCGCCTCATCCGCAGCCGGGCCGAGCTGAACTTCGTCGATGGAATCCCGAACGAATATCTCCAGGCGACCAACACCTACGAGATGACGCCCGAGCAACGGGTCGAGTGGGAGGCGGAAGTGCGTTCCCTCTACCACGACGGCATGGCCTGGATCGTCGTGACCCCGAACCGGGCGAAGCTGATCGACTTCGAGACGACCCTGCCGAGCGCGGTCGAGGAGCCGGTCCGGCAGCGGGAGGAGCGTCAGCGCGCCTGAGCGGCGCACGGTCGCTCGCATCGGGTGGATCACCCACGCCTCAACCCCACCACGGTACGCGGAGTCTGTGAAGTCCGCCAAGAAATGTCGCGGTGGGATGTCGAGAATCCGCGCCCGGCTTCGTCCCCGCAGTGAACACGGCCACAATGGGCCGTACCGCACCAAGGAGAACACGATGGCCAAGTACCTGCTGCTCAAGCACTACCGGGGCGCACCGGCAGCGGCCAACGACGTGCCGATGGACCAGTGGACGCCGGAGGAGGTCTCGGCCCACCTGCAGTACATGCGGGACTTCGCCGACCGGCTCGAGGGCACCGGCGAATTCGTCGATAATCAGGCGCTCTCCCCGGAGGGCACGTTCGTCCGCTACGACGGCGAGGGGCGGCCGCCGGTCACCGACGGCCCGTTCGCGGAGACCAAGGACCTGATCGCCGGCTGGATGGTGATCGACGTCGAGACCTACGAGCGGGCGCTCGAACTGGCCGGCGAGTTGTCCGCGGCTCCGGGCGCGGGTGGGAAGCCGATCCACGAGTGGCTCGAGGTGCGCCCGTTCATGACGGCTCCCCCGACCATCACGGAGTGACGACGGTGAACGAGGCCCCGCTGCGGACCCTCACCCCCACCGTGATCGGCATCCTCGTCCGCCGCGGAGCGGACTTCGCGGCGGCCGAGGACGCCGTGCAGGACGCCCTGATCGAGGCCGTGGGTGCGTGGCCGGACGACTCTCCGCGGGACCCCAAGGGCTGGCTGGTCACCGTGGCCTGGCGCAAGTTCCTCGACACCGCCCGCGCCGACACCTCCCGGCGGCACCGCGAGGTACGCGCCGAGGGCGAGCCCCCGCCCGGCCCGGGCGAGGTGGTGGACGACACGCTCCAGCTGTACTTCCTGTGCGCGCACCCGTCCCTGACACCGGCTTCGGCCGTCGCGCTCACGCTGCGCGCGGTCGGCGGCCTGACCACGCGCCAGATCGCGCGGGCCTACCTCGTGCCGGAGGCGACCATGGCCCAGCGGATCAGCAGGGCCAAGCGGACCGTCTCAGGCGTCCGGTTCAACCAGCCCGGCGACGTCGCCACGGTGCTGCGCGTGCTCTACCTGGTCTTCAACGAGGGCTACTCCGGTGACGTCGACCTCGCCGCCGAGGCGATCCGGCTCACTCGCCGGCTGGCGGCCAAGACCAGCCACGAGGAGGCCGCGGGCCTGCTCGCGCTCATGCTGCTCCACCACGCACGGCGCCCGGCACGGACCGGCCCCGACGGCAGGCTCGTGCCTCTCGCCGAGCAGGACCGCGGCCGGTGGAACACCCGCCTGATCGCCGAGGGCGTCGACGTGCTCCAGACGGCCCTCGCCCGCGACCGCCTGGGCGAGTTCCAGGCCCAGGCCGCCATCGCCGCGCTCCACGCCGACGCCCGGACGGCCGAGGAGACCGACTGGGTGCAGATCGTCGAGTGGTACGACGAACTGGTGCGCCTCACCGGCAACCCGGTGGCCCGCCTCAACCGGGCCGTCGCGGTCGGCGAGGCCGACGGCCCGCGGGCCGGCCTGGCCGCCCTGGTGGAGCTCGACCCCGCCCTGCCCCGCCACACCGCCGTCGCGGCGTACCTCCACGAGCGTGACGGCGACCCGGTCACCGCGGCACGGCTCTACGCCGAAGCCGCCCGATCGGCACCCACCCTCCCCGAACGCGACCACCTCACGCGACAGGCCGCACGGCTCAACGCGCAGCTGCGCAGTTGAGGGCCTCCGCTCGGGTCGGCGCGGCCAGATGAAAAGCAGCTCTGGGTGAGTGCCGTTACTCTTCGCGTTCTCATAAATGACCAGTTGTGACAGTTCTGCGAACACCCCGATCCGAGCCGAACGGGCCGCCCTGTTTTTCGGTGATGAGTCTTTAGTCCGCTGTAAATGATCTTGGCTCCCATCGAGCGCCTTTACAATGTAGATTTATTTATTGGGGCGCCTCGAACCGGGCCAGCCAGGTGGCGAGGAGCGACTCCAGAAGGACCGCCTCCTCGGGAGACAGCTCGTCGAGGAGGCGGCGCTCGTTGCGCATGTGCTCGGCGAACGCCCGGTCGATCAGCTCTCTGCCCGCGGCGGTGAGCGCGACCACCCGCCCCCGGCCGTCGCTCTCGCTCGGACGGCGGGTGACGAGCCCGTCGCGTTCGAGCCGGTCGATGCGCTTGGTCATCGCGCCGGTGGTGACCATGGTGAAGGCGGCGAGCTCTCCGGGGGCGCGCTCGAAGGGCGCCCCTGCGCGCCGCAGGGTGGCCAGGACGTCGAACTCCCCCTCCCCGAGCCCGTACCGCCGGTAGACGAGGCAGAGCTGTTCGGTGAGGTGTCCGGCGAGCCGGTGCAGGCGCCCGATCACCCCCTGCGGGCTCACGTCCACATCCGGTCGCTCGCGGGCCCACTCCCGCTGGATGCGGGCGACGTGATCCAGGGATTCGCTCATGCCCCCAATATAGCTTCTAGGGAAGCTATATTCCTTCCATGGAAGCTACCTTTCGTTGGACATTGGTCACGGCGACGGCACCGGTCGCGTGGGGGACGACCTACTTCGTCACCCAGCAGTTCCTCCCGCCCGGCTACCCGCTGTACGGCGCGGCCGTCAGAGCGCTGCCCGCCGGGCTCCTGCTCCTCCTGCTGAGCAGAAGGCTCCCTCGCGGCTCGTGGTGGTGGAAGTCCCTCGTCCTCGGAACGCTCAACATGAGCGCGTTCTTCGCGCTGGTCTATCTCGCGGCCCAGCTGCTGCCGACGAGCGTCGCCTCGACGATCATGGCGATGTCGCCCGTGGTGATGATGCTCCTGGCCTGGTCGATGCTCGCCGAACGGCCGCGGATCGCGCACCTGGCCGGGGCGGGCGTCGGCATCGCGGGGGTGTGCCTCATGCTGTTCACCGGCGCGGCCGCCGTCGACGCCCTCGGCGTGCTCGCGTCCGTCGCGGCCATGGTGATGTCGTCGTTCGGCTACGTGCTGGCCAAGCGATGGACCACCGGCGCCGGCGCGCTGTCGTCGGCCTCCTGGCAGCTCATCGCCGGAGGACTGGTCCTGCTGCCCTTCGCCGCCGCGCTGGAGGGGCCGCCGCCGGCGCTGGACGCACCCGCGGTCCTCGGGTTCGGCTACGTCACCGTCGTCGCGACGGCCCTCGCCTTCGCCGCCTGGTTCTCGGGACTGCGGCACCTGCCGGCGGCAACGGTGGGCCTCGTCGGGTTGCTGAACCCGGTGACCGGGGTGCTGCTCGGCACGACGGCCGCCGCGGAGGCCCTCACCGCGCGGCAGCTCTGCGGGCTGGCCCTGGTCCTCCTCGGAATCCTCCTCGGCCAGCCCGCCGCGGCCCGCCTCGCAGCCCTCCTGCGGGACCGGAGGCAGCCTTCGGGAACCGCAGGAGAGCGGGGCCGGCGTCAGCCGACGTGGACCAGGGGGCGGCGGGCGGTCTCGGGCTCGGCCTGGCGCAGCACCTCGCGGGTGAGCGGCGGGATGTCACCGCCGCCGAAGACGAGGTAGCGCAGCAACGCGCCGACCGGGTTGCCCTCGGCGGCCCAGTGGAAGTAGACGTGCGGGGTCTTGCCGGTCTGGTCACGCAGGTACAGCAGCAGGGCGGCGATGGCGTTGGCGATGGTGGGGCTCTCCATCCGCAGGATGCGGAACCCGTGGCGCTCCTCGCCGACGACGCGCAGCTCACCGGCGAACTCCGAGGCGTCGGAGACGCTCACCTCCAAAAACAGCAGGCCCTCGCCGGTACGCAGCCGGTGCAGCTCCCAGGCCTCACGGGCCTTGTCGACGTACTCCTTGCAGTCGCGCGCGTGCGGCTCGTTGGCGATCAGCCGGATCTCCCCCGACTCGCTGACGTAGCGGCGGGCCAGGTCGTCCAGGGTGACCTTGGTGACGCGCAGCTCGGTGGAGCGGGTGGCCCGGGAGATCAGCGAGGTGATCACGATGGCCAGCACGAACAGCAGGGCGATCACCAGGCCGTCGGGGCGTTCGACGATGTTGGCGACGGTGGCGTAGGCGAAGATCAGCGTGATGATCCCGAACGAGACCGCCGCGCGGGTGCGGCCGTCGTTCCAGGCGGCCAGGGTGACCGCGACGGCGGCCGACAGGATCAGCGCGAGCACGCCGGTGGCGTAGGCGCCGCCCTGGGACTCCACGTCGGCGCCGAAGAACAGGGTGATGAGGAAGGAGATGGCGGTGAAGACCAGCACCATCGGCCGGGCGGCGCGCGACCAGTCGGGGGCCATGCCGTAGCGGGGAAGGTAGCGCGGCACGATGTTGAGCAGCCCGGCCAGCGCGGAGGCTCCGGCGAACCACAGGATCGCGATGGTGGACAGGTCGTAGACGGTGCCGAACCCGTCTCCCAGATACTCGTGCGCCAGGTAGGCCAGGGCGCGCCCGTTGGCCGCGCCGCCCTCGGCGAACTCACCGGCCGGGATGAGCACGGTGGTGGCGAAGCTCGAGGTGATCAGGAAGACGCTCATGATGACCGCCGCGGTGGTCAGCAGTTTCCTCGCGCCGCCGATCCGCTGGACGAGGTCCCCCTTGACCAGCGGCATCACGGCCACGCCCGTCTCGAAGCCCGACAGGCCCAGGGCGAGCTTGGGCATCACGTACAGCGAGACGGCGACCATCGCGATCGGGCTGGAGTGCTCGGCCGTCAACGCCTCACCCCAGCCGGTGACCAGCGCGGGGTCGGCGAGCACCCGGTGCAGGGCCGTGCCCAGGACGACCACGTTCAACACCAGGTAGAGGGCGACCAGGACGACGGCGATCGAGATGGCCTCGCTGAACCCGACCAGGAACACCCCGCCGAGCGCGGCGATCAGCGCCAGGGTGACCGGGACCTGCCCGCCGGACAGGAACTCCGGCACGAAGGGGTTGTGCAGGATGTGGGCGGTGGCGTCGGCCGCCGACAGGGTGATGGTCACGATGAAGGCGGTGGCCACGAACCCGAGCAGGAACAGCACCAGCAGCTTGCCTCGCCAGCCGGGCAGCAGCCGCTCCAGCATCGACAGCGAGCCCAGCCCGTGGGGACTCTGCCCGGCCACCGCCCGGTAGGTCGGCAGCGCGCCGAACAGGGTCAGCGCCACCAGCAGCAACGTCGCGAGCGGGCTGAGCGCTCCGGCGGCCAGCGCGGCGATGCCCGGCTGGTAGCCCAGGGTGGAGAAGTAGTCCACCCCGGTCAGGCACATCACCTGCCACCAGGAATGCCGGTGCTCCGGCGGTTCCTCGTGGTGCGGGCCGCTGGTCCTGGGGTCGGAGCGTTGCAGCCCATGCAGCAACCACCCCCGCAGCCCCGAGTCCACCCGCGCCGATGCCGACGTACCTGCCACTGTTTCCTCTCCCTGCGCTCACGTCGTTGCCCTGCTCCTGACGGGCGTGGACGGCGCGCTGTCGCGCCGCCGGCCGCCAGGTGCCGATGTCCGGTCCCTGCTGCCCGCGTCCCGCGGCCGCGAGATCAGAGCGGGTGACCGGGGAACGTCCGCCGGCCACCGGCCGGCGAGGGAACGGTGAGGCGTCCCGGACGGCGGAGCGCGGCCGGGAGGGATCGCCGCGGAAGAGGAACCGGGAGGGATCGCCGGAAATGAAGACAAGACACCCCATATTCCCTACCGGTCCGGCCGCCGGACGCCTAGAAAATCATGCGGATCCATACGCGTTCTTGACGCCGGTTCATCCGGATTCGAGAAGATTCGCCCTACCGCACTCGGGCGCCGACCGTCGTGCCGCGCTTCCCGGGTCCGCCCGCCCTAGGCGTCGCGCCGGCTCGCGCCGCCGGGGGGCGAACCGGGCGCCGTGCCGGCGAGGCGGCCCTCCAGGCCGTCGAGGAGGGCCTGGAGACCGAACTCGAAGGTCTTGTCGGGAGCGGCGGCGTAGTCCGTGGCCGTCGGCGTCTCAAGGCGGGCGCGCAGCCGGGGGAAGTCCATGGCGACCTCGGTCGCCTTGGCCATCGCGTCCTGGATCAGCGCCTCGGCGTCCGCGCCGTCCCGGTTCAGCCGCCTGGTCAGGGAGACCGCGGCCGAGGCGCCGAGGACGTTGCCCATGACGAACGTGAAGACGGTCGCCGCGGCGCGGTCCGCCCGCGCGCAGGCGAAACCGGCCGCCTCGTAGACGGCCAGGCTGTGGTCGTCGTGGCGCGCCTTGCCGGGGCCGTAGAACAGGTGGGAGCCGAAGGCCTGGACGAGCCACGGGTGGCGGCTGAACATCGCGTGCAGGCCGGTGGCCATCGTGGTGGCCGCCGCGCGCCAGCCGACCGCCTCCGGGTCGGGCAGCTCGACCTCGTCCCAGACGCGGTCGCCGGCGAGCAGGATGAGGTTGTCCTTGTTCTTGACGTGCCAGTAGACCGCCGTCGCGGCGGTGCCGAGCCTGCCGCCCAGGCTGCGCATGTTCAGGCCGTCCAGACCCTCCTCGTCGAGCAGCTCGATCGCGGTGCGGACGATCTGTTCCTGGGTGAGCGTGTCGCGCGGCATGCGGCCACGATAGGTCATCGAACCCGACTTGCACAAAGTTCAAAAAGCGTCTTGCACTAAGTTCAAGAAGTGGCCCGCGTTCTCCCATGAACTTGGTGCGAGTCGAGGTGGCGCCCCGGCGAAGGAGATCGGCCGTCAACGTTCTCGCCGCCGTCACGCGGTCGCTCGTCACCGCGGCCTTCCTGAGCATCCCGCCGGCGCGGCACCGCCACGGGCCACCGCGATGGCCTGCCGCCGCACCGCCCCGGCCGGGGCCGGCGGATACCCGGCCGATACGTGACCGAGCGCCGACGCATACGCGGCCTCGACGGGATCGATGTCCGATTCGCGAAGGATAATGGCCATGTTTCCTTTCCGAATGACCAGCGCGCTGGCCGCCGTCACCGCATCCGCGATGGCGCTGACCGGATGCGGTGGCGCGAGCGCGCCGGCCGGACCGCCGGAGCCCGCCAAGCCCGGCGCGCGAAGCGCGGGCGACCCGCTCTTCGCCTACCTGGGCAACGGCGGCTACGACGTCGGCTCCTACGACGTGAGCTACGACTACCGCAGCGGCACCACGAAAATGGACGCCTCGGTGAGGATCAGGGCCACCGCGACGCACGCCCTGTCCGGCTTCAGCCTGGACGCGGCGGTAGAGAAGATCACCAAGGTGGCCGTGGAAGGCCACCCCGCCGGCTTCCGCGTCGCGGGAGAGAAACTGCTGATCACACCCGGGCGGGTACTGCCCCGAGGCCGGCCGTTCCGCGTGGACGTCTCCTACCGCGTCGACCGCGCCGCCAACCCCCAGTCCCCCGCCTTCCCCAAGGACGAGAAACCGCACCGCACCGCCTGGGTCGACAAGAAGGACGGCTTCGCGGTCATGGGACAGCCCGACCGGGCTCACCTGTACTTCCCCGGCAACGACCATCCCGGCGACAAGGCGAAGGTCACCTTCCGCATCACCACCCCGAAGGGCCTGCAGGCGGTCGCCAACGGAACGCTCCGCTCACGGACGGAGAAGGCAGGCCGCGTCACCCACGTCTTCACCACCCGCGACCCCATCCCGACCCACGTCGTGCAGGCGGCCGTCGGCCGCTTCACCCTGATCGAGGGCACGGGGCCGCACGGCCTGCCGCTGCGCAGCTACGTCGCCACCGCACAGGCCGCCAGGACCCGCGCCCTCGTCGACGGCATCGCCGACCAGATGACCTGGATGGAAAAGCAGGTCGGCCCCTTCCCCTTCGAGACCTACGGCGTGCTCGGCGTGCCCGGCGGCTACAACGGCGTCGCACTGGAGAGCGCGACCATCTCCACCTACGCCGTGGAAAGCCTGACCGGCACCGACCGCCAGGGCCGGGTGACCACGCAGGACACCCAGGACGACGCGATCACCATGGTCCACGAGCTGGCCCACCAGTACTTCGGCGACGCCGTCGCGGTGCGCGACTGGAACCAGATGTGGATCAGCGAGGGCCACGCCGAGTTCTACCAGCTCCTGTACGCCGCGGAGAAGGGCTGGCGCGACCTCGACGACCCCTCGCGCGGGCTGCGCGCCCGCTACGACTTCGACGGGGACAAGCGCGTCGAGTCGGGCCCCCCGGGAAAGATGATGCACGCGCGGGACGTGCTGGTCGGCACCAACACCGCGGGCCTGTTGATGCTGTTCGGCCTGCGGGAGATGGTCGGCCAGGACACCTTCCAGCGGATCGAGAAGACCTTCTTCGCCGAGTTCCGCGGCCGCTCGGCCGACACCCGGGACTACATCGAGGTCGCCAACCGGGTGAGCGGCGAGGACCTGACCGGCTACGTCAACGGTTGGATTTACAACGCGCAGACTCCGCCGATGCCGGGCCACCCGGACTGGAAGCCCAGGGCGTGACCGGCTTCCCCACAAGCCCCCACACCCGCCGGTGCCGCCGTCAGCCTCGGGGGCGACGGCGGCACCGGCACGATCCGGACCATCTCACCTGGGGATGGAGCGCTCCCACCGCCGATCGATGATTGAGCAGGTCAGAGCGGGTAGTACCCCTTCACAACTTTCACAGCGACCGTTCTGATCCTGGCGGACACGTCGGTAGCCCCCCGCTGAACGCCACAGACGGCACTCACGTAAGGGGACCGGACATGCATACCGATCAGCGGGGCCACTGGCCGATCAGCACCGACCTGATCGGCCTGCGCCGGCATCTGTACCGCCACATGAGCCAGGTCGGGCTGGCCGGGACGCGACGCGACGACCTGCTGCTGGCGGCCAACGAGGCCGTCATCAACGTGCTGGAACACGGCGACGCGGCCGGCAGCGTGAGCGTCTGGCGCGACGAGGCGGACCTCGTCGTCGAGGTCGTCGACGACGCCGGGCGCCTCACCCCCGACCAGGCCGACCGCCACCGGCCCGGCCCGGGCGCGGTCCGCGGGTTCGGGCTGTGGCTGATGGGCCGGCTCTGCGACGAGTTCACCATCTGCCAGAGCGGTGGCCGGTCCCGCGTCCGGTTGCGGATGCACCTGCACGCCACCTCCGGCGCCGGATAGCGACCGGCGCCCGCGGCGGCGCCCACCGTTTCGCGCGCCCGGAAGCCCGTACCTCCGCACGGACCGCCTCCGGACTCAGCCGCTTCGCGGATCAGGCTCCGCGAAGCGGCCGGCCGTGAGCATCAACGGGGTATCGACCCCGTGCCGGGAACTCGCGTCGGCGAGGAAGGCGGCCAGCCATCCCAGAGCGTCCAGCGACCACTCGGCGAGGGTGCCGTGAAAGGTGATCCGGTGATGAGCGGGCCCGAGCCACACCTCGTCGATGACGGCGGGTTCCAGGACCAGATCGTCGTCGTCCGTCACGGAGACCGCGTCGCACCAGAAGACGTCCTGATCGAATTCCCGCACCCACCGGAGTATCCCTGGCGCCGCCGAACGGACGGACGGATCCTGCCCGCCGTCCAACGTCACCCGCACCCGTACCCTCAGGCGCGGATCACCGTCGGCGAACCAGCCCGCGTCCTGGAGCAGCGTCATCACCGCGCCCGCACGCGACGACGCGCCCACCGGCGCGTCGAGGCTCTGCACGGGCAGCAGGAGCTGGACCGCCCGCAGGTGAGCGGTGCCGATACGCGCCACGACGTCGTCCGCGCACGACAGGAACGCCTGCACCGGCAACGGCCGGCCGTCCGGGACCGCTCCGGTCAGCGACACCTGAAACCACGCCACGCGTGCCGGCCGCGATCGCAAGGCCGAAGCCGGCGCCGGGTCGTACCCGGCGTCGTTCATCCCCCAGAGGCCGCCGACCGCGTTCTCCTCGGCCTCGGTGAGCCATCCCATCGCGGACGACCTCGCGACGAACAGGCTGTAGGCGTCCGGGGAGGCGACGAGAGGATCCCGCCACGGGTGCACCACCAGCTCGCCGTACAGAGCCGCGAACATGGTGCCGTCGGGTCTGATACTCACGTCGCCCCTCTCGTGTCATCGCCTGCAGTAGATGTTCTGCCCCGGCGTGAAGAGCTTGCCCGGGTCGTCGGCCAGGCCGACCAGGTCAACGTCGACGACGCTGCGCCACCCCGTCAGGCTGCCGTTGGCGCAGGCCGCGCGCCCGGTCGCGCGGTTGCCGGCCCCGCCGCCGGACCTCACCGTCGCGCTGCCCGCCGTACCGGCGTTTCTCCAGGTGCCGTCAGCGTAGTACTGCTGCAGCTGGACCGTGACGATCGCCAGCGTGGCGTTGCAGTTGCCGTTGATCCACCAGCCGTGCCCGGACGCCTCGAAGGCGGACCCGGAGATGTGGACGTAGTCGCCCATGGTCTGGAAGAAGCACACCGCGGAAGGCGCCCGGCCGTTCTCCGGGGAACCCGAGTTCCTGGAACTCGCCTCGCCGCCCGCGGGGGCGGGTGTGGGAACCGGGGCGGGCGGCGGGGCGGACCTCTCCGGAACCGCGATCGCCGAGGTCTGGGACATCGCGAGAAGCATCACGCCCACGATGCCGGCCGTTGTGGAGATCCTGCGAAAAGGGTTACGCATGAACCGCACCTCCGAGCTGGGTCGAGCGGGATCAGGGGTTTCCGCGCGCCCCCTGACGGGCGCGCCCCTGACGGCGGTTGAGAACGCGCACGACGCTGACCTGGAGCGGCGCGCCGAGCGTAAGTAAAAGTGTCATCGCCATTCCGCCGTGTCAAGAAAATTAAAATCGTTTAGCGGCGTTTTGTTGGCATACGACATGTGATTTCGCATACATCCTGGTAAGCGGCAAGAGAATCACCTTGGCGGTCATTTCATGGCGATTAATCAAAGGGTGGGAATGGAGAAAGGGATTCCGTGCGGCGAATTGCCGGACTCCGGGGAGTCGTTTTGGTTTTTACGGGATGTTTTCGGACAGCGGCCGCCCGGCTTTACAATGTAGATCAAAAAATTCGCGATCCGTACCCGCCGGGGGCGGCGATCGCCATGGGCCGCCGAGTTTCGTCGCGAGCTCGGCGGGTGTCCCGGCCGCCGGGTGTCAGCCGTCGAGTCCGGGCAGCACCTCGGCGCCCAGCCGGCGGATGTTCTCCAGGGTGCGGGCGTGCTCGCCCGCACCCTCGACCATGAGGATCAGGTGTTCGAGCCCGGTCACCTCGCGGGTGCGCCGGATCGTCTCCACGCAGTGGCCGGCGTCCCCCACCGGATGGACACCGGTCAGGAAGTCGACGTACTCCCCCACGTCCCGCACGGGCCGCCGCCGGCCGTCCACCGGCACGTACCCGGCCAGGCCGGGCTCCAGCCAGCGGGGCATGGCGGCCCTCACCTCCCGCACGGCCGCCCTCGTCGAGTCGGCCACGTGTCCGACGACGGCGGCCACATGCCGTACCGCACCCGCACCCGCTTCCGCTTCCGGTGAGAGGGGCGGCGCGGGTGGGCGTGCCGCGTCGTACCCGGCGAGCATCGCCGCCTTGCCCGCGTCGTCCATGTGCATGCCGAGCAGCATCGGCAGCCCCCGCTCGGCCGCCAGCCGCGCCGTCTCCGGCGAGGTGCACGCCACCACGGGCCGCATCGACGCCGCCGGCACCATCGCGACCTCGCGGAAACGGAAGAACTCCCCCTCGGCCGACACCGTGCGCCGCCCCAGGGCCCGGCACAGCAGGTCGAGCGACTCGGCGAAGCCGCGCTCGAACCTCGCCAGGCCGGTACCGAACACCTCCAGGTCGACCCAGGGTCCGCCCCTGCCGACCCCCAGCGTGAAACGCCCGCCGGACAGGTGGTGCAACATCGCCGCCTGCTCCGCCAGCGCCACCGGGTGCTGCGTGGACAGCACGCTCACCGCCGTCCCCACCCCGATCGTCCGCGTACGCCCGAGCGCCACGGCCGCCAGCGTGGCCGCCGACGGGCAGACCCCGTACGACATGAAGTGGTGCTCGGCGATCCACGCGTCGTCGAATCCCGCCTCCTCCGCGACCTCGATCGCCTCCACGCAGTCACGCAGCACCTGTCCCTGAGGTCTGCCGGGGAACCCCGCCGCGACCAGGAAGATTCCGATCCGCATCCTGCTCACGCTCTCTCACGCAGGGGCAGGGTCCCGGCGCCCGCCCGGCCGGTGGTCCGCCACCCCCGCCGGGTGAAGGACTCCCGCTCCCGCCCGCCTACCGGAGATACCGACATCTCGCAGGCCCTCCCTTTGACCCCGTCGCGGCGCGGAGAAGGCCGCGCGACTCCCTTTTCTGCGACCTTTCCCGGCCGGTTCCGCGGCAGGACGCCGACGAGGAGCACTCGTTCGGGAATCTCGTGTCCGGCCGGTCGCTTCGCGAGGCTAGAGATCACGTGCCGAATCCGTCAAGGTGAGGCCGGCCAGGCCGGGGGGCAAGATGGTGGTCGTCAACGCCTGAACTGCAACGAGCATGACCTGCCGGACACGGCCGGAAGCCGACCGCGATCACCGTCCCCGGCCGGAGCCCTTCTCGCGTGCGGCGAGGTCGAAAGGAATCTCCGGGAAATCCTCGGGGCGTGTCGATCCGGCCGCGCCTCGTTCGTCGTCATGGTGTACGGCAGCCCGCCGAGCGAAAACACGAAGGAGCCAGACCGTGAAGTACATATTGCTGATGTACGGTGCCGCGACGGCCGACGGGGACGACCAGTGCGACTTCGAGGAGTGGGTGGTCTACGACAAGGCGCTGAAGGAGGCCGGGGTCCTGGTCTCCGGGTACGCGCTGAAGGACGTGAGCACCGCCACGACGATCCGGATCGGCACGGCGGGCGAGCGGATCGTCACCACCGACGGGCCGTTCGCCGAGACCCGCGAGATCCTCGGCGGCTACGACGTCATCGACGTGCCGAACCTCGACGTCGCGCTCGACTGGGCCGCCCGCTGCCCCGGCGCGCGCTACGGCGGATCGGTCGTGGTGCGGCCGATCGACGAGTTCGAGGTCTGACGGTGACGGGCGGGGAGGCGGACGAGCGGGCCGGCGATGCCAGGTCGTCCGTGGAGTCGGTGTTCCGCGAGGAACGCGGCCGGCTGCTCGCCTCTCTGGTCCGCCGCTTCGGCGACCTCGACCTGGCCGAGGAGGTCGCCTCCGAGGCCGTCGAGGCGGCGCTGGTGCACTGGCCGGTCGAGGGGGTGCCGCTCAGGCCGGGGGCCTGGCTGCTGACGACGGCGCGGCGCAGGGCCGTCGACCGGCTGCGGCGGGACCGGGCCTACGCCGCCCGGCTCGCCGTCCTGCAGGTGGAGGCGGACCGGGCCGACCCCGCCCCGCCCGCGGACGCGGACGGCGATCTCCCCGACGAGCGGCTGCGGCTGTTCTTCACCTGCGCCCACCCGGCCCTTCCCGCCGACGATCGCACGGCTCTGACCCTGCGCTGCCTCGCCGGGCTGACGACGCCCGAGGTCGCGCGGGCCTTCCTCGTCCCGTCCGCGACGATGGCCCAGCGGATCGTGCGGGCGAAGAGGAAGATCCGCGAGGCCCGCATCCCGTTCCGCGTGCCCGGTGCCGACGAGCTGCCGGAGCGCCTGCCAGGGGTGCTCCAGGTCATCTATTCGATCTTCACTGAGGGCTACGCGGCCAGCTCGGGCCCGGACCTGCAGCGGCTCGACCTCGCCGAGGAGGCCATCCGGCTGGGGAGGATACTGCGCCGGTTGCTGCCCGCCGAGCGGGAGGTCGCCGGGCTGCTCGGGCTGATGCTGCTGGTCCACGCGCGGCGCGAGGCCCGCACCGGCCCGGGCGGCGAGCTGGTGCTGCTCGACGACCAGGACCGCGGCCGGTGGGACCGCGCGATGATCGAGGAGGGCCGTGACCTGGTGCTCGTCGCGCTGACCGGCGGCCCGCCCGGCCCGTACGGGGTGCAGGCCGCGATCGCCGCCCTGCACGACGAGGCCCCGGACGTCGCGACCACCGACTGGCCGCAGGTCGTGGCCCTCTACGACGTGCTGCTCGCGCTCGCGCCGTCCCCGGTGGTCGCGCTGAACCGGGCCGTGGCGGTGGCGATGCGCGACGGGCCGGAGGCGGGCCTGGCACTGCTCGACGAGCTGGCCGGCGAGCCCCGGCTGCGCGACCACCACCCCTACCCGACGGCACGGGCGGACCTGCTGCACCGGCTCGGGCGCCTCCCCGAGGCCGCCGCGGCCTACCGGCAGGCGCTCGACCTGGCCGGCACCGACCCCGAACGGGCGCACCTGCTGCGCAGGCTCAGCGCGGTCGAGACATCCGATCCCGGCGGCACGGCCGGCGCATGACGGCGGGACCCCCCCCCGGCCGTCGTCGTCACCCACGCACACGAGCGAGAAGAGCCGTACATGGACGACGAAGAGATCTTTTCCTGGACAGTGGACGAACGGCTCGGCTTCGCCGCCCTGCTCGACGAGCTCGACGACCACGAATGGGCGGTGGCCTCCCTGTGCCCAGGCTGGACGGTGCACGACGTGGCCGCTCACATGACGCTGTCCACGCACACCCTGTTCCTCGACACGCTCAGGGGCGTGATCCGGACGCGTGGCGACATCAACCGGGTCTTCGCCGACCAGGCGTGGGACCGGGCGGCCAGGTTCGGGCCCGCGGAGCTCGTCGCGCAGCTCCGCGAGACGGCCGGCTCACGGCGCCGCGGGCTCGGCTCCCGTCCGCTGGACACGCTCGTCGACGTGCTGGTGCACGGGCAGGACGTCGCGCGCCCGCTCGGGCGCGTGCGGGAGATGCCCGCCGAACGGGCGGTCGCGGGGCTCGGCCGCGTCCTGGGGACCGGTTTCTACGGCGCCCCCAAGCGTCTGCGCGGCACGAGACTGGTCGCCACCGACCTGGACTGGTCGGCGGGCGAGGGCCCGGACGAGGTCCGGGGCCCGGCGGGCGATCTCCTCCTGCTGGCGACCGGGCGGGCCGCGGGGCTCGCGGGCCTGTCCGGTCCGGGTGTCGAGCGGGTGGCGGCCGCTCTGTAGGCGAAAGCTCTGTTGACGGGGGCGCGCCGGGGCGCGCCGGGGGTCGCCGGGGGTCGCCGGGGGTCACGGCCGGGAGGGCTCGGTCCAAGGAGGCGCGAGGAGTGAGCGAGCGCGGCAATCCCTGGGCCGTCATGGCGACACTCTGCGTCGGGCCCTTCATCACCGTCCTGGACACCACGATCGTCGACATCGCCATCCCCGGCATCCTCACGGACCTGGACGCGACGATCACCGAGGCCCTGTGAGTGATGAGCGCCTACATCCTCGTGGTGGCCGCGCCGGTGATCACGGCGGGCCGGATGGGCGACATTGTTGGACCGCGCGTCGTCTTCATCGCGGGCATGATCCTTTTTACCGTCGCGTCGGCACTGTGCGGGGCCGCCGGGGAACCCTGGCAGCTCATCGCCGCCCGCGCCGCGCAGGGCGCCGGCGCCGCGCTGATCACCCCGCAGACCCTCACCATCCTGACGGCGGTCTTCCCGCCCGACAGGCGCGGCCTGCCCAGCGCGGTGTGGGGCGTCACGGCCGGGCCGGCCGGACTGGCCGGTCCGACACTCGGCGGGCTCCTCGTCGCGGAGGGCGGCTGGCGCTGGATCTTCCACGTCAACGTGCCGATCGGAATCGTCACCGTCATCGTGGCGTTCGTCCTCATTCCCGGCACACGCCCGGGCGGGCGTCCCCACCTGGATCTCACCGGGGCGCTCCTGGCGACCGCCGCGCTCGGCGCGATCACCTACGGACTCCTCGAAGGCGACCGGTACCGCGCTCGCCATGTCGATCCTGTCTCCTTCCGTGGCCCTGCCGGGGCTGGTCTCACCGCGGCCTCCCCCGGGCGCGGTCCCGGCTGACAGGCTCGACCCCATGAGCGCATTCACCGACGGCGAAATCGCGTACCTGACCAGCCGGCCGCTGGGACGCCTCGCCACGGTCGGCCGCGATGGCAGACCGGCGGTCAGGCCGGTGGGGGTCATCTACGATCCCGAGGCCGGGGCGATCGTGATCGGTGGGGTCGCCGGTTCCGGCATGGCGGGAAGCAAGAAGTTCCGTGACGCGTGGCACCACCCGGACGTGTCGTTCGTCGTCGACGACCTCGCGGCCGTGGACCCGTGGACACCGCGCGGGATCGAGATCAGGGGGTACGCGGAGACGTACGCCGAGGGCGGGGAGCAGGTGGGCGAGCGGCTCGACGCGCCGTTCCCCTTCGACCCCGCGTGGATCCTGATCCGCCCGCGGCGGATCCTGACGTGGGGCATCGGCAACGGCTCCTTCGAGATGTCGGCACGCGAGGTGGCCTGAAGCGGCCCTGCCCGGAGCCGCACGGAGCCGGGCCGGGGCTTCCCGGAGCGGCACGGTCCGGGAAGCCCCGGCCCGGTTCCGGCGGGACCCCGAGGCCACGGGGCCTCCGAGCGCGGCCTCCACGACTAACCGACCACCGACCACAGGAAAGGACCTTCCTTGCGTTACCGACCACTGGGCCGGACCGGGCTGCGGGTGTCCGAGCTGTTCTTCGGCGCGATGACCTTCTACGAGCGCGGCGGCTCCGACGTGCCGCAGGAGTACCGGGCCATGCTCGACACCTACGCCGACGCCGGGGGCAACGTCATCGACACCGCCTCGGCGTACGGCGAGAGCGAGGAGATCCTCGGCGAGCTCCTCACCGGCCGCCGCGACCGCTTCGTCGTCGCCACCAAGTACACGCTCTCCCGCGACCGCGACGACCCGAACGCCGCCGGCAACCACCGCAAGAACCTCACCCTGTCGCTGGAACGCAGCCTGCGGCGGTTGCGGACCGACCACATCGATCTGCACTGGGTGCACATCTGGGACCGCCACACCCCGGTGGAGGAGACGATGCGGGCGCTGGACGACGCCGTGCGCGCCGGGAAGATCCTCTATGTGGGCATCTCCAACGCCCCGGCGTGGCTGATCAGCCGCGCCAACACGCTGGCGGAGTGGCGGGACTGGACGCCGTTCGCGGGCCTGCAGGTGCCGTACAACCTGCTCAGGCGCGACGTCGAGCGGGAGCTGCTGCCGATGGCCGAGGCGTTCGGGATGAGCGTGGCCGCGTGGGGGCCGCTCGCCGGCGGCGTGCTGTCGGGGAAGTTCACCGGCCAGGCGTCCGCGGAGGGGGCCACCCGGGTCGATCCCGGCTCCCTCACCGCGCGGGACCACGCGACCGCGGGTGCCGTACGGGAGGTCGCGGGCGACCTGGGCGTCACGGCGGCCCAGGTGGCGATCGCCTGGACCCGCACCCGCTTCGCCGCCGTCCACCCGATCGTCGGCGCGAGAGACGTCGAGCAGCTCACCGAGAACCTGGGCGCGATCGACGTCGCCCTCCCCGAGGAGGCGGTCCGGCGCCTGGAGTCGGCGACGGGGTTCGAGGTGGGATTCCCCGGTGACTTCATCGCCGAGTGCGAGGCCGACCCGTGGGTGTTCGGCGAGGCGCCCACGCAGCCCCGCGTCCGCTCACAGGTCTCCGGGCCATAGGTCTCCGGGGATCCTGGCCCGCCTGGCCGTCGGCAACCGGGCGGCGGTGGCCGTGGTGGCCCACGAGGCCGGAATCGTCCCCGCCCGGGCGCCCGAGCAGCGGTGATACCAGCCGCGCCACCGGCGGCGTGAACGCGAGCAGCACCGGCACCACCACGGTGGCGGCGAGGATCGCGCCGGCGAGCACGTCGTGCGGGTAGTGAACCCCACCGCCACCCGCAGCAGCGCCGCCGCCCCGGCCAGCGGCAGGGTCACCGCGGCGAGGCCACCGCACCAGGACGAGCAGCAGCCCGAGGACCACGCCGAGCCCAGCAGCCGACGACCGAAATCGTGCCAAGAGCCAGTTCTCATAGCCCCTGACCGTAGGAACGGCGGCAGCCGGACACCTGAGTCGAACGGCAAGGCCGGGCCTGGACGAACGTCAGGGTTGACATCCCGCGGCCACCATGTCCAAAGCCGCGTCCAAAGCCGCTGTCGTCCTCGACGGCCGCCCCGGCGCGGCCGCTCCCGCGGCAACGGCGAGTACGTGCGTCATCATGTCCGCCACGACGTACGGCGGGTGGGTTCGGTTCGGCCCGGCGGGGTTTCCCGTCTCCGGTCCCGAGGTCCGGCGAACGCCACGACGAGTTCCAGCCCGCCCCCCGGGTTGGAACTCGCCCGTATGCCGGCCCCGTGCGCCTTCGCGATCGACGCGACGATCGACAACCCGAGCCCGGCGCCCTGCTCCCGGGTCGTGTGCAGGCGCCGGAAGGGCTCGAAGAGGTCGCCGAAACGTTCCTCCGGCACCTCGGGGCCGGTGTTCCTGACGGTCAGGACCCCGTCGGCGAGCGTGACCTCGACGGTTCCGCCGGGACGGTTGTGGCGGACCGCGTTGTCGACGAGGTTGGTGACGAGCCGGTTCAGCAGGATCGGATCGCCGTGGACGACGAACGGCTCCGTCCGTGCCGTCACGGTGATGTCGCCGGAGCCCTCTTCGGCCAGGACGAGGCGTACCACCTGGTCCAGGGCCACCGGTCTCAGCCTTTCCAGGCCGTGTTCCGCCTGGGCGAGGACCAGCAGGGCGTCGATGAGGTTCTCGGTGCGGCGGTTGTGGAACAGGAGCTTGTCGCGGATCTCGCCGACGTCCTCGGGAAGGCCGATCTCGATCGCCGCCCGCTGGACGGCCAGCGGGGTGCGCAGCTCGTGGGAGGCGTTCGCGACGAACCGCCGCTGCCCCTCGACCGAGCGTTCGAGCCGGTCGAGCATCGCGTCGAACGTGTCGGCCAGTTCCTTCAGCTCGTCCTTCGGCCCGGTGAGCGCGATCCGCTCGTGCAGGTTCGACAGGGACAGCCGCCGCGCGGTGGCGGTGATCCGGTGGACGGGCCGCAGGATACGCCCGGCGACCAGCCATCCGACGACCACCGACACCACCGCCAGGATCCCGACCGTCAGCGCGGTCACCTCCCACTGGTAGCCGATGACGTCGTCCACCAGGTCGGGCAGCGGCACCGGCATCGGCCGATCCGCCGGCATCCCCGGCACCGGTGCCACCGGCGCGGGGGGCGGCGGCACCGGGAACCGTGCGATCCGCGTGCGCAGCGTCTGGCCCAGCAGCAGGTTGACCGTGACGAGCAGGATGATCGAGGTCAGCAGGAACAGCCCGGAGTAGGCCAGCGTGAGCCGTACCCGGACCGTCGTCACAGCAGGTACCCCGCGCCGGGAATCGTCTGGACGCACGGCGGGTCGCCCAGTTTCGCCCGCAGGCGGCTGACCACGACCCGCACCACCGTCGTGAACGGGTCGGCGTTCTCGTCCCAGGCCTCCTCGAGCAGCCGTTCGGAGCTCACGACCGCGCCGTCCGCCCTCATCAGCACCTCCAGGACGGCGAACTCCTTGAGCGACAGGTGCAGGTGCCGCCCGTCCCGCGACGCCTGGAGCCGGTGGGTGTCGAGCACGATCCCGTGCCGCGCCAGCACCGGCGGTACCGGCGACCGGCTGCGCCGCCCCAGCGCCTTCACCCGCGCGACCAGCTCGGCGTAGTCGAACGGTTTGGGCAGGTAGTCGTCGGCGCCCATCCCGAGACCCTCCACCCGCTCGGGCACCGACGCCGCCGCCGTCATCATCAGGATCCGCGTACGGCTCCCGCGCGCCACCAGCTCACCGCACACGAGGTCGCCGTGCAGCCTGGGCAGGTCCCGGTCCAGCACGAGGACGTCGTAGTCGTGCAGCGCCAGCCGTTCGGCCGCCGCGGCACCGTCGTACACCACGTCGACGGCCATGGCGTGGCGGCGCAGTCCCATCGCCACGAGATCGGCCAGGTCACGTTCGTCTTCGGCCACCAGAACCCGCATGCCGACGTTCTTACTCGAACGGGGGTAACAGCGGCGTTAACCGATCCGTTCACCGCCGCGAAACCCGCTTCCGGCCACGCTGACGTTCATGATCAGAACCCTCTGCGCGGCCGTCCTGGTGACGGCCTGCTCCCTGTCCGCGCCCGCCCCGGCATTCGCGGCCGACCCGTCGCCCCGGCCGAAGTCCTCGTCCTCACCGGCCGCCCCGGACGGGGACTGCGCGCCCGCCACGGCTCCGCCGCCGGAATCGGCGCCGCCGACCTCGGTGAACACGCTCCGGCAGGCGTACTTCTGCGTGCTGGACAACTACTACGGCGGCCCCGCCCTGGATTCGAGAGAGCTGCTGAAGAACGCCCTGGCCGCCTACACCCAGGACCTGATGCGGCGCGGCGCCGACCGGGCCGATCTCCAGCTGCCCGCGCTGACCGGCGGCCGCGACACCGACTAGGCCGCCTTCGCGAAGGTCCTGGGCACGGGTGACCCCGCGGCGCTGCGCGCCGCGATCACCGGCATGGTCGCCGGGCTGCACGACAACCACGCCCGCTGGGAGAGGCCGTCCCCGCCGCCGGAGGGCGGTCCCGTCGGGACGGGCATCGCGGGCGCCTCCGCCGTTCGGGGCCGGGAACTCGACCCGGCGGCCCGGCCGCCGCTGTTCATCACCCGCGTCCTGCCCGGCAGCCCCGCCGACAAGGCCGGTGTCAGGCCCGGCGACATCGTGGTCGAGGCCAACGGAATGCCGCCGTTCGTCGGGGAGAAGGTGAACCAGAGCTTCATCGACGCCATCGCCTCCGGCGCGGTACGGATCACCCTCAAGCGCCCCACGACGGGACGGACGCGCACCATCGACCTCAAGGAGGGACCGATCACCCGGCAGCCTCCGGCGGTGATGTCGAAGAGGCTTCCCGGCGGCGTCGCGTACGTCCAGCTGCCCGGATTCCACGAGGGCGCCGCCGACCAGGTCATCGCCAAGCTGGGGGGCAGGCCGAAGGCGGTCGTCCTCGACCTGCGCGGCAACGGCGGCGGATCGCCTCGCGAGGTGACGCGGCTGCTCGGCGCGTTCGCGCACGGCAAGGTCACCAGCTACTTCTGCCCGCCCAAGGGCGACTGCGTGCCCAACAGGACCGACGACAGCGTTCCGCTGCTCGGCCTGCGCCTGGTCGTCCTCACCGACCGCGGGTGCGCCTCGGCCTGCGAGGACTTCAGCGCGGCCGTCAGGGGCAACGGCCTGGGCACTCTCGTGGGGATCCGTACCGCCGGAGCTGTCTCCGGTCCCGCCGCCGCGTTCCTCCTCGACGACGGCAGCGTCCTGCTGCTGCCCAGGGTCCGGCACCTCGGCCCCGACCGCGAGATCATCGACACGATCGGCGTGCCGGTCGACCACCACGCTCCCCTGACCGCCCTCGACCTGGCCACCGGGCGCGACCCGGGCGTGGCCAAGGCGCTCTCGCTCCTGTAGTCCGGTGGTCCGCGGGCGCCCGCGGACCACCCTCACGGCGGTTCTCGCCGGGTCCGTTCCGACGGACCGAGATCCGCCCGCCCTCTGGAGGTGCGCGCGAGGCCGCGCGCACCCGAGACGACGGCCTGGCCACCCCTGACGGCACGGCGCGCGGCGCGCGACGCACCACATGGCACGGTGCGCGACGCGGCGCACCGGCGCCGCGCGGGCGCCCTGCCTCCACGGGCGGCGACCGGTCGCCCGCCCTGCCGCCGCACACCACCAAAACGGATATTGCCTACTATTTATACAGGAATTAGGGTGATCCTAACGCGACACGTAGAACGGATCCGGTATGAGTATCGACCGCACAACCTCCCAGGCTCCCGGTCTGCCGGGGGCGCATGTGATCGCCGATGACGCGGAGGCGGTCGCCACGGCCCGCGCGCTGGCGGCCGAGTTCGCGCCCGGCGCCGCCGAACGCGACGCCGGGCGGCTGCTGCCCGTGCCGGTGCCGGACATCTACTTCGGCGGATCCTCCCCGGCCGCCGGCCGGGTCGCGGCCCGCCGGTCGACGTCTGAGAGGTCAGGCTGAGGCGCATGGCGTTTCAAAGCCTTTGGGGGCGCCTTGAGGAGGTTCGCCCCGCGGCGCGGATCAGGTGAGGTGTTCGAGGATCAGTGCGGTGATCTCCCCCGGCCGCTCCATGCTCGGCAGGTGCCCGGCCCACTCCAGGTGCACCGCCGTCACCGAGGCCAGCTCCCGGGCCAGATGGCGGGCCGTCATCTGGAAGTAGGGCAGGTCGTGGGTGCCGCTGACCACCAGCGTGGGCATGGTCACCCTGGACAGGTCGACCTCCCCCTCCAGCTGTGACGGCTCGGGATCGGCGGCGAGCTGGACCTCGAAGGCGTGGCGCTGCATGGCCATCTGCCGGGCGCGGGTCTCCCCGTCGGCCTCGGGGCCGAGCCAGGTGCGGGCGTTGAGCTCGACGGCGGCCTCGACCTCCCCCGTCTCCAGCAGCCGGTCCTCCTCCTCGCCGAACGCGGCGAGGTCGGACGTGGGCTCCAGCCCGCAGCCCGGATTGAGCAGCACCAGCCGGGAGACCAGGGCCGGATGGGCGGTGGCCACCTCCAGCGCGACCCGGCCCCCGTAGGAGGAGCCGACCAGCGCGGCCCGCTCCACCGCGAGCGCGGCGAGCAGGTCCGCCACGTCACCGGAGTCGAAGTAGGGGATCTCGGAGGCGTACGGCGTGCGGCCGTGACCTCGTAAGTCTGGCCGGATCACCCGGAAGCGGGCGGTCAGCGCCTCCCACTGCGGGTCCCACATCCGCGAGTCGGCGGCACTGGAGTGCAGCAGCACCACCGGCTCGCCCACTCCCCCGTCGTCGTGGGCGAGCGTCATCGGACCGCCGGAGAACGAGCATCGCCCGAGGCGAGAAGGAACATCCCGCCATCGTCGCGGCCGCCCCCCGGCGTCCGCAATCGATTAACCACGGACACGGCCCGCGCCACCGGGCGCCGGAGCACGCGAGACAGGCCGGCGTCAACCTGAGGCCGTGCCCGTGCCGTACAGCGCGGCGAGGCCGGCGACGGTGGCGGCCATCTGCTCGCGCAGCTCGGGCGGCTCCAGCACCTCGATGTCGGCGCCCAGGCGCAGCAGCTGCCAGTGGGCGTGCCGGGTGGACTCGGTCGGCAGGCGCAGCACGACCCAGCCGTGCTCGTCGGGCGGCCCCGCCTCGGCGAGCGCGGCCTCGGCGACCTCGGCGCCCACCGTGTGACTCAGCATCCCCTCGGTGCCGGGCGCCATCCGCACCACGGCCTCGCCGGTGTGCATCCGCTCGCGGAAGTCGGCGGCGTACTCCCGCCAGAAGACGGGCAGGTCGAAGTCGGCGGGACGCTCGAAGTGCCCCGGCGCGAGTTCGGCGCTTATGATCCGCGACACCCGGTAGGTGCGCGGCCCTCCCTCTCCGGCGACCGCCACCATGTACCACGCCCCGCCCTTGAGGACCAGCCCGTACGGGTGGGCCAGCCGCTCGACGTCGCGGGGGCCCCAGCGCCGGTAGGTCATCCGCAGCGGCCGCTGCTCCCACACCGCTTCGGAGACCTCCCCGAGGAAGGGGGCCGGGTCGGCGTCGCGGTACCAGCCGGGGACGTCCAGGTGGAAGCGCTCGCGCATCCGGGCGGCGTGGAAGCGCGGCTCGGGAGGAAGCGCGGCGAGCATCTTCAGCTCGGCGTTGGCCGCGACCTCGGCCAGCCCCAGGTCGGCGGCGGGACCGGGCAGCCCGGCCAGGAACAGCGAGGACGCCTCCGCGGCGGTCAGGCCGTTGAGCCGGGTGCGGTAGCCGTCCAGCAGGCGGTATCCGCCGGCGGGGCCCCGGTCGGCGTAGACCGGCACCCCGGCCGACGACAGCGCCTCCACGTCGCGGTAGACCGTGCGGACGGAGACCTCCAGCTCCCCGGCCAGCTCGGTGGCCGTCATCCGCTCCCGGGTCTGCAGGAGCAGCAGGAGTGAGAGCAGACGACTCGCGCGCATGACGGCCATTGTCCCGCACGTTTGCCAACCTCACATCACCCATGTTCAAATGAACATGTGGAAAGCAACAATCGCATTCGCGCGATCATGTCGGCGCTGCGGGCCAGCGACGCGGTCTCGGTCGCGGAGTTGGCGGTCGAGCACGCCGTGTCGGAGATGACCATCCGCCGCGACCTCGACGAGCTCGCCCAGCAGGGCGTGGTCAGGCGGGTCAGGGGCGGCGCGGTGAGCCTGCTGCTGCGCGGGGACGAGCCGCCCTTCGGGGTGCGCGAGCGCGAGGCCGTGGAGGCCAAGCGGCGGATCGCCGCCGAGGTCGCGGCCCTGCTCGCCGACGGGGAGGCCGTGCTGCTCGACAGCGGCACCACCTCCCTGGAGATCGCGCGCGTGATCCGCGACCGCCGCCTGACGGTCCTGCCGCTCTGCCTGCAGTCGGCCACCGAGCTCAGCACGGCCTCCCGGATCCGCCTGGTGCTCCCCGGAGGCGAGGTCCGCCCCGGCGAGCTGAACTTCGCCGGCCCGCTGACCGAGAACGCCATCCGGTCCCTGCGCTTCGACACCGCGGTCATCGGCTGCTGCGGCCTGTCCGCCGAGCACGGCCTCACCGCCCACGACCTCTCCGAGGTCGCCGTCAAACAGGCGGCGATCGCCTCCGCCCGGCGCGTGATCGTGGCCACCGACTCCGGCAAGTTCACCCGCACCGCGTTCGGCGCGGTCTGCCCGCTGGACCGCCTCGACATGGTCGTCACCGACACCGCACTGCCCCCCGCCGAGCACGACGCCATGATCGCGGCAGGCGTCGTCGTCCGCACCGTCTGAGTCACACCCCCTGGTTCGCGGCGTCCGAGCGCGGTGTCCGGCCGGAATCCTCCCCGCGATCATGCCGGACGCGCGAGGTTCGCCCGCCCTCTCCGATCCGCCCCTTCTGACTGGAGTCCTCCCCCATGCACGTCGCCCCCCTCGACCGGGCCGCGCTGCTACGCGGCCGGGTGGCGGTCTACCTGCTCTTCCTGCTCTCGGGCATGTCCATCGGCACCTGGACGGCACGCATCCCGTCGATCAAGCAGGGGCTGGGGCTGAGCGAGGGCGAGCTCAGCCTCGGGCTGCTCGGCATCGCCGCCGGGGCGATCGCCGGCATGCAGGTGGTCGGCCGCCTGGTCGACCGCCACGGCAGCGTCAAGGTGATGCTGCCGATGGCCTTCGCCCAGGCCCTCGCGCTGATCCTGCCCGCCTTCGTGCCGAACCTGGCCGTCCTGGCCGTCGCGCTGTTCGTCTTCGGGGCGGTGCACGGCACGCTGGACGTGGCGATGAACGCCAACGCCGTCGAGATCGAGCAGGCCACCGGCCGTCCGATCATGTCGTCCTTCCACGCCGTGTTCAGCATCGGCGGCTTCCTCGGCGCCGCCGCCGGAGGGCTGCTCGCCCAGGCCGGTCTCAGCCCGGGGGCGACGTTCACCGCGGTCGCCGCCGTGATCGTCGCGCTCGCGCTCTGGGCCGCCCGCTGGGCGCTGTCCCTGACCGCGCACCCCGCTCCCACCGGGACCGGGCCGGCGACCGGCGGGGGCGGCGGGGGCAGGGGAATGCTACTGCTGGGCGTCCTGGCCTTCTGCTGCATGCTCGGCGAAGGGGCCACGGCCGACTGGAGCTCGGTCTACCTGAGCGAGAGCCTCAACAGCTCCGACGGGTTCGCCGCCGCCGCCTACGCCGCCTTCTCGATCATGATGACCGCGGGCCGCCTCGCCGGCGACAGGCTGGCCACCCTGCTGGGGCCGGTCAATCTGGTGCGCGCGTGCGGGGCGCTGGCCGCCTGCGGGCTCGGCCTGGGCCTGCTCGCCGGCCACCAGATCGCCGCGGTGATCGGTTTCGGCTGCTTCGGGGCCGGCCTGTCCTGCATCGTCCCGCAGGTCTTCTCCGCGGCAGGCCGGCGCGACCCGGCCCGGGCCGGGAAGGCACTGGCCCGGGTGGCGAGCCTAGGCTACGTGGGATTCCTCAGCGGACCCGTGCTGATCGGTGGCGCCGCCGAGCTGATCGGCCTGCCCCGCGCGCTGGCCATCCCCGCCCTGCTGGCCCTTTTCGTCGCCCTGGCGGCCGGCGCGCTCAGGACCCCGCCCTTTACAAAGTAGATCAATAGACCACGATCTCGGGACGGCAGGAGGGAGACGATGCCCAGGATCGGGTGCCGTTAACGGCTGTGTCACCAGCCCCAAATGCGGATGATCATGCTTGATGCTGCGGCGTGTAATGGCCTATCCGCTGTAGTGGATCACCTGCCATGGAGCGCACGCCGTTAGGCGTTCATGCGAAAACGGCCCTGCCGTTGAAGGGGATCCCCGCCGGGACGGTCACTTTCCCCGGCGAGGGATCCCAAAGGTGTCTCAGAGCTCTGAAAAGGGGATCAGCTCCTGGTCCAGCGCTGGTTGGTACCGCCATGGCAGGTCCAGATGTGCACCTTGGTGCCGTTGGCGGTGCCGTAGCCGGAGACGTCCAGGCACTTGCCGCTGCCGATCGCGGTGATGCTGCCGTCGGCGTTCAGGCGCCACTTCTGGTTGTTCTGGCCGTTGCAGTCCCAGATGATCACCGCGGTGCCGTCGGCGGTCCCGCCGCCGTTGACGTCCAGGCACTTGTTGCCGTAGACCCGCAGCTCACTGGAGCCGGTGGAGGTCCACTGCTGGTTGGCCTGCCCGTTGCAGTCCCAGATCTGGGCCAGCGCGCCGTTGGCCTGGGAGGCGCCGTTGACGTCCAGGCACCGGTTCGACCCCCCACCCCGCAGAGCACTCGTGCTCCCCGGCGTCGGAGAGGGCGAGGGCGACGGGGTGATCGAGGGGGTCGGTGTCGGCGTCGGGTTCGTGCCCCCGAACTGCGAGAAGAAGTTGTACACCACCGGCCCGGTCCAGGACCTCTCGTGGGGGTTGTAGTCGCCGGCGGACCCGTCCCAGGGACCAGGGGTGTGACCTGCGTCGAAAGCGGCCCATGCGACCGGATACCCGGCCCGGCACCCCGAGTAGTAGGTGACGGTGTGCGTCAGGCTGCCCTGCGCCGGCTCCGGCGGATTCTGGGCGGTGCAGCCGTTGTTCCTGACGAACCTGTCACGCAGCGACCGGCCCGCGGAGATATTGAGCACCGGGTCCCTGAGGCCGTGCAGGCCGATGTACCCGATGGGATCGTTGCCGCCGCTACATCCGCTGAGCTGCCCGCCCGCGTAGACCGCGACCGCGCGGAAGGTCGTCGCCCGGGCACACGCGAGCGCGTAGCTCATGCCGCCGCCGTAGCTGAAGCCCATGGCGAAGCGCTGGGAGGTGTCGACACACAGGTCCGCGTCGATCCGCCGGATGATGTCGTCGATGAAGGTGACGTCCTCACCGCCGGAGTTGGCCCAGCCGTTGTTGAAGCCCTGGGGCGCGACGAAGATCGCGTTGCTGTTCGACAGCGCCCTCTGCCCGTAGTAGGACCAGGGGTACCCGCTGGTTCCGCCCGAGTCGACGTCGTTGGCGCTGCCGCCGTTCCAGTGGAACCCGAAGAACACCCGGTAGGGGGTGGTGTTGTTGTAGTTGTCGGGAAGCCTGAGGATGTAGCTGCGATTCTTCCCGCTGGTCGTAATTGACTGCGAACCGCTTCTCAGCGTCGGAGTCTTGCCGCACCCCGCGGTGGGCGCGAGGGCGCCGGCACCCGTGGACGACGTGGTTCCGCCGAGGCTGTTGCTCAGCGCCGCGTGACCCGTGGACAGGACGAGAAGTGCCGCGACCGCGATCGCTCCGAAGAGGGATCTGTTCATCGACATCACGCGGCTCCCTCTGCGGTTCGAATATCGACACGTCTGGATGGGGACACCACTTGGTTCTCCTTCATTGGGGGGTGGGAACCTCAGCCGGCCGGTGTGGCGGCTCAACGCCATTTCGTTGGTCTCCGCGCTGAACACCACGTCCGGCCGGTTCTTACCGGTGTTGCCGAACAACCGCGTCCTGGTTCGAGGCGGTCGGAACCGCTCGCGTCACCGTCGTGGACGACGATGTCCGGCCTGGCCTCCGTGGCTTCGGCCGGTCCGGCTCAGCCGTGAGCCGCCCGGTGAAGTTCACCTACGCAATCGGCTTGCCGTCGCTGATCCGCGTGGCCATCCTGAAGCCGCCCTCATGGCGGTGGCACGGCCGGCGAGTACCGTCCCGCACTCAGCGCCGGCAGCCGGTAACTCCAGCGTCGGTCGCGTTCGCGTAGCTCGTTCCGATCGCTCACATGATTCTCCAGACATACCGCGGTGTCCGGCGAATGGCACCACGAGGGGGGTGTGATCTGAGGGACTGCGTGAGTCGAGACGGCCAGGCCACGACGCACGACCGCCGCGGAGTGCCCCACTCCAGATGCGGTTCAGCCGAGGAGACCTCCAACAGGAGGCGTCCCGGAGACTTAGCTACTAATTACGTTCCTCACGCTGAGGCGCGTCAAGACCTTAAGCCCACTTATTTCTGACTCCTCACAAGCGCACCATTGTCAGAGTGGGAACTCTTCCGAGTATAAGTGCAGCTAGACGGCTTTATCTTTCCCTCCGCCGGTTCAAGGATCCGGTAGCTCGTCAAATGTGTAGCATTCAATGCCGGGCGGAAAGCAAGGATTGATGCTGATCCGGGCCCCGGTTGGTCGTACTCTCGGGGGCGGTGGCGGGGAGGGAGCGGCGTGGTCGATATTCCGCGTGCGGAAGGCGTGTACCGGCCGGGCTACGAGGTGGCCGCGGAGCAGG